>JAKAGC010000257.1 GCA_021817755.1 Acidobacteriota bacterium
AAATGCATTTTTTAGCTTGTCGAAATGTTCTGACAAAGTCATCGTTTTTTCCTCCCGTTATTGGATTTGTTACATAATACTTTGCATCAGTTATTTTAACAGTTCAATATAATAAAATCAAAAAAAATTAAAAACAAGAAAATCCACATCCTTTACATAGAAACTTTTTTCTCTAACCCCCCCCCTCTTCAATTTCATATTCCATCGAAAGATAAGAATTTAAACCGATAGATACCGTATTCACCCTATAAAATATAAGTAAAATATTTCTTTTGGGGAGGAATTATAATTCATTTAAAATTAGCGGTTTTCCCCCCTGAACTTTCTCATTCGTTCGAATTTGAAATTTTAGGATAAAAATCCTTTTACTTGAAAATCAGTTCCTCTTTTTGTTAAAATAGTGCGTGTCAAATCCACAAAAAGGAGAAATCGAATGAAGAATAACCAATCCAATAAATCACGTATTATAGGTTTGATAACCGATTTCGGAACAAAGGATTATTTTGTCGGATTAATGAAAGGTGTCATCAGGCAGATCGCCACTCAAGCAGAGATCATCGATATTACGCATGATATCCCTTCGTTTGAAATTCTCCCCGCATGCTTCGTCTTAGAACAATCCTTACTTTACTTTCCATCATCTTCAATTTTTATTGTCGTGGTTGATCCAGGAGTCGGAACCACACGCCGCATATTGGTCGTTGAATATGACCGGCGATTTTTCATCGGTCCTGACAATGGAATATTAACTCCAATTCTCTGTAAGACAAAAAAGCAGGTATGGAGTCTCGAAAATTCAAATTTCTTTTTAATTAACGGTTCATCTACATTTGAAGCCCGGGATAAAATGAGTCCTGCTGCCGCTTTTCTGGCAAGAGGAATAGACCCCTCCGAGGCAGGTCCCATTGTTTCGGATTATGTCCTTATCGATGAGTTTTTCCCCGTTGGAAAGGAGAATGAAATCAAAGGCAGGATTGTTTATATCGATAAGTTTGGCAATATCATAACCAATATCCCAGGAGAAATGATTGATAAACAAAACAAAGAAAACGGTGCCGCCGGATATTTTATAACTTTCGGCGGCACCAGGATCACAGCTCGATATGAGACTTATGGAGATGCCTCTTCTCATACAGGCCCTTTTATGTTAACCGGGAGCCATGGGAACATAGAAATTGCCATGAATAAGGATTCCGCAGCCAATAAACTCCATGCAGCCATTAATCGGGAAATTAAAGTTTCTTTCCGTTGATCCCTATTTTTTTCTTAATTTTTTTACCCATTATAAATAGTTACATGATCATTCATTAGTTCAAATGGTAACGGATTTTTCGTAACCCTCAATTGCCATACCATCGGTCCCGGTGGAATTCGTAAAAAAATTCTTTCTGAGGAATGATTCAGTAGTATATTCCCTTCTGCTGAATAATCGAAATTGACCCAGGCAGGTAAATTTATAACGCACATATTCTCCAGGCGACCCGGTCCGCTTAAAATTGAAATGTGAATATAATCATTTTCTAGTACCGATTGTAAAGGAACTGTAATCGAACTATTTGAACCAAGTAAATGTGAACTCTTTGAAGAGTGATGATACACAGCCATATCTCTTTTTTCAATTATTAATTTGTTTTCAATTATTATACGTGTTACATTTTTTTCATTTGTCATATCTTTATTCCCGATTTTCACCTTTTTATGCGATTGAATTAGACCTCATCGAAACGGGCCGCCTTACGGCGGCCCGTGAAAAACCTATCTTACACTTAATTCACTTCATATGTCCGATTATTTCCGAAGCCAGAGTACACTCCGCTCCATCCGGTATTCCCCTTTTAAAAGCCTGGGGATAGACAAATGAACGGTAACCATTACCATCCCATCTAAAATCTTTGTTATCTCCACGAACCACAATTCCCACAACTTTATTAGTCGAAGTACTATAGACAGGCGAGCCGCTGTTACCACAATAAACATCCAGATCTGCCACCAGAAATGCATCCATAATACCTTGAACCGTCGCCCCAGGCGCATATTTAAGTGGAAGTCCCCATGGATAACCCATGACATATACCGGTTGATCGAAATTAATCTTCTCATCGGACAATACCGAAAATGCGTGACCCGTTACTTTTCGATCTAGCTTAATAACCGCCCAATCTGAAAAATTACCGCTTCTTTTGCATTGTGAAAATATAACAGATTCCGCACAATATACATCATTGACAGGTATTTCCGTAATAATTTTTTTCTTACTCTTCTTACGAAAACCGAAAACAAAACGTAAATTTTCCTTTCTATTGTCACAGACAACATGACCCGCAGTTGCGATCCGATCTTCACCGATCAGGAACCCAGTAGCCGGATACCCTTTTAGGACAGGTTGATCGAAGAATGGCTCTGATCCGGACAGGTAGAAAGTTTTCCCATAATTCTGAGTCCGAATTTCCATAAATCCGTTCCCTTTATCGATTAAATTATCTTTCAAGCAAATCATCGCAACGCTATCTGCATTTTTTTTAATCCGGGAATCCTTGATTTGATTATAATCACGTCGATCATCCTCGCCTCTTAATCCCCTTCCTTTTTGCAGAATATCGATCTTTCGATGCATCACTTTGATAATCTGTTCAAAAGTAAACGGTTCCAGTTCCGGATTTATCGATGGAACATTCTGCTGATCATAGATTTCCTTTAACCGATCTATCATTTCTTCCCTTGCGTAAGTGCCGGTTGTATCAAAATTGAAACGAATTGCCCAAGACTCTTCCGCACCCCTCGCAATTAATTCCTTATCCAGCGTATGAATATCGAAATTCTTTAATGATAGTTTTTTAGGGCACATAGATCATTCTCCCCGTTATTATACCAGGGTCGGATCATCCACACCGATTGAAACATTCATTGTTGTCGGTAGTTCCGGGATAGCCAAACTTGGATCAATTCTAAATTTTAAATTCCATCTGTTTTCACTGATTAGAAAAAAATTAGATGTAAAGGCCACTTTTGACGTAACCAGAGCTTTAGCAAGATATCCTGCCAATTCAGGTTCTGCATCGATTACTACCTCCGTTTGCGAATCCAGTACCGGAAATGTATCCGTCCCTCCAGTGGGAATAGAGACATCTCTTCCAACTTGCAAATTCGGTAAAATGACTTTTAAATTGATAACTCCGGGTGTTGCATTTCTTACTAGCACATCAGCTTGTTCAGCCATGTTTTCCTCCTATAATGTTTTTTAATTTGTTACACCATTATTCTATTGTTACCTCTAATTCCTCGCATTCGAAAGCGTACTTTTTTTATTCGAAAGCGTACCGCTGATCCTGAAAAAATGCATAATATCCCCTTAACAAGCCGGTTTCCTCTCCTTTTCCGGTTCAACAAATTCACAAAAAAAAAATGAATTTACTATTCTATTTTAAAAGAAACGGAATGCACTACATTCCCTGTCGAATCTTGTAAATCTACTCTCCAGTCACCCTTTTTATTATATATTGCTTTCTGAGCCCATGTCCTCCATCGTGAACCCTGTTTTAATGAAACTGTAGTCCGATTTAATTCCTTTCCATCCAATGACCAGACAAAAGTAACAGTTGTGTCCACGGAAATATCTTTCACTGCCAGGGAGCAATAAACTTTTTCCGTTTCAACCGGAAAAGTTTCTGCTTCTCCCACCAGTTCCCTATTTTCCATTCCTGTTCCCACACCCATCTTTACAACCGTAAAACCTGTTACTCCTTCCTGTTGCGCGTGCATATAACTTTGACATAGAATTGTTACCATTACAATGATCATTAACTTCATAAATTGTTTCATCTTTTCCTCCATAAAAACAGAACGATTTACACATTTATTCTATTCTTAATAAAAAAAAAATACAATACTATATTGTAGAAGCTATAATTCTTCAAATTGTTTCAAATAGATTATTCAAATCCAATTTTGAATACTCCCCCCCACTCAAATTTGACTAATTTCCCATCCTGGAGTATAATACCCCCATGAGTAATAATGTATGTAATAGAAATAGTGTTATGAAATATGTACGAATCGGTTTGTCTTTAGCCATCATAGGACTTGGAATTGTTACCAAGAACTGGGTCGGCTTGCTTGGACTTCTTACCTTATATACTGCATTTACAGGAAAATGTGGTGCTTCGATAAAGCTTCCCAGGAAAAACAATATCTCTTAAAAAAATAATTAAAGAATAATTATTTCCTTCCGATATAATACCCATGAACATTAGTGAACCCATTTCAACGCTTCAATCCATATCCGCCGATTTGACCCGGATGCCTTCTCGCATAATGAAATCTTTTCAAGAACCCGAATCCAAAGAGAGCCTGGAAAAAGTCTTTACAGATATGATGACAGATGAAAATGCTTTTGCTGCAAATGTAAAATCCATCCGAACTATGAATACCGTCGAACAAATGCTGCTCGATGAACTCCGTCAGTAGTCTCTGAAGTATAAAATCGGCTTAATCCCGTATAATATTCCAATTAAAAAGTGATATTTCTATTTGATGCAACCCCCTACGATTGCCCCGAAATGGAATCCGGAATCGTAGTTCCGTAAACGTTATGAGAAGGAGGTACGCCTCTTTTCTCATTTGAAATACTGCATTGACTATAATGTGGTCTATTTTTTCTATTAACAGATATAAGTGCCTTCACTACATCCCAACGAATTTCCCCTCTTTCGGCTTTTGCACAGATTTCTTCCAATGCCGTGCGATTATCATATGACTCCGGTCTATAAGGCCGAGGCGATATCAATGCATCATAAATATCTGTAACCACAACTATTTCCACTAAAGGATTTTTTAGATGAATACCTTGCGGATATCCCTTTCCGTTTAATCGTTCATGGTGATCTCTCGCTATTCGTGAAGGTAATTCTCCAAAATCCCGCATAAAATATTGTAATAAAATATAACCCGCAATCGTATGATGTTCAATCCATCTACGCTCCGATTCCGTAAGAGAAGTTTTCTTTTTTAAGATATCCATTGGTATTGAAATTTTCCCGAAATCATGGGCCGGTGAAGCCATTGCCCCTGCTGTCAAATCCTGCGAATTATTCAATAACTCCTGGCTCAACAGAACCGATACTGCAAATACCAAAAGCATGTGGCGATAAGTATAAAAATCCTTTTCCTTAAAATATTCCATCGATTCTAAAACCGGATATACCATTTGAACTCTTCCCATTACTGCCAATATATCCTCAATCTTTTTTGTATCCGAAAAAATTGTGTCATAGGGAGGCTGGGAAATAAACTCCCGTATATCTTTGTTTAAAGAACCAAAATCCATCAGTTTCATTAAACGATTATCGAAAACTACTTTATTTGATTTTTTCAATCCATTTAATATCTTTTCCGTGAGAATAACACCCGCAGGTAATATTTCATGTCTGTCATAATTGTAAACTGGATATAGCAGCTTATATTCATTGGTAAGCATTCTTCAAACTCCTTTTAGAATGAAATCAGATCGTTTTTATCTCGTGTCAAAAATCTTCTATCTATCGGTTTCTTAAAAAAAAATGACCTTGGGGAGTGAGAACTACCCCAATGCTTTTATATGTCTATTTATTATTATTCATACTAAATCCTACTTTATAGTATAATTATTTTTTAACTAAAGAAAGTATCATAATATGGTAATACAAAAAAAAAAAAATACAATATAAATTTAAAAAATTCGCTCGATTTTCTTCCCATGATTTATTTGTAAAAAATATGGAATAATAAAGGTTTATAAAGATGATGGGTTGCATTTATCGGAAATTCATTGTAAAATGGGAGTATGATAAATATTCTAATTGTAGAAGATGATGAGCATTTACGTCATATATTAAAAACCCGTTTGACAAGGGAGCAATACTGGGTGGATGAAGCGAACAATATCGCATCTGCAATGGAAAAAATGGATAATGAGCGATATGATGTTTTTATTCTTGATTTAAAACTCCCCGATGGCAACAGCATCTCTCTTTTCGATACCCATGGCGATAAACTAACATCACGATCCATTATTATCACAGCGAATGCAACCATTCCCGGAGTAGTCAATGCCATAAAAAAAGGAGCATTCAATTATCTTGAAAAACCTGTAGATAAAGAATTATTAACAGCCCAGGTTCAGGCGATTATCCAATTGA
>JAKAGC010000258.1 GCA_021817755.1 Acidobacteriota bacterium
AACACATTTGGAAACCTTCGTTACCCCTTCCATTGTGAACATCCCATTTAACGTGTATTTAGCAGATTTATTTTCAAGCGAGTAGTTTTTTACAATATCATCGTTTTTATAACTGAAAGGATTCGACACTTTATCGATCATTAAAAAATCGCCATATTTGACCATTCGAATAGATGCATCTCCCGTATATATACCGCCGAGACCTCCCTCATCGAAAACACGAACAGCAATCACATTTTCTTTATCCCATAATAACCGGGGATCATCCATAGAGAGTACATAACAACGTTCTTTATTATATAATTGAATTTCTGCTTTTGTGTATCCATTATCAATGAGAGTATCAGCAGGAACAGTTTCTCCATTTATTCCAAATATAGACCCATTGAGAAAAGATTGATCAAAATTATTAATTTTTCCTAAAAATATACGCACCTCTTCCTTCAGGTAAGAATTTTCCTTTAAAGAAGATGGTAGTACGAATTTGATACGAAACCAGGCAAACCCATCAAGTTTTTCATATCCCTGTTCTTCCCATACTTTATCAACCCTAATCGGAACCCATTTTGAATCGTCCAATTGAGGCGAAGCATTCGCAGGATTATCTCCCTCAATAAATTTCCATCCTTCTTTTAAATTAATAATTTCATATGTTCTTGTTTGAGCAGGGAACGCAATATTTACAAAAAATACAAATAAAAGAGAAATCAATATAATCTTCATTTTCAATTTCCTCCATAATATCCACAACTATTAAATCTTAATATTAACGCCTTCTTTATTCAAAATTGCCTTTTCTTCACCTTCTTCCAATTCCACAAATTTCTCTTGTGAGACGGCAATATTCAATTGAACTTTTTTGAAATCCGAGGAAAGTACCTCCCCTACTTCATTCAAGTGAGCATCCAGGTAATTCTTAATTGCTTGATCTCGCACAAAAAATGTGATACTTAAATCCTTTTTCAAGTAAAAAAAATCAGAGCGTACCTCACCCAGTTTATCCATTGCCAACAAGAGAGATAATCGAAATTCATCCGGCGAATCTTTTTTCCTTGAACGGTTGTAAAATACTTTCAATTCTGCTGATTCTTCACCCTTTATCGGAACGATAAATGAAAAAACTTGAACAGGTTCCTGATTATGATAACTTTCTACAGCTCTGTTTTGCTGCATATTAATATTTGAAAGCATTTCTTCCACACCCGATCGAATGGTTTCCAAAGTTTTCGGATCACCTAATGATGAAGCAATTTTTTCATTGTTTAAAAATTCACGGAGTTGAAGTAAGTTAGGTTTCAAATCCTTTTCAATAATATCTTTAATCTGTGAAAATTGTTCAGAGGATTTTATATCTTGCATCCGGGTAGAAACTTCCATTAATTTTGAGATAACATCCCCTAATTTTTTCTCAAAAAAGATTCCGGAATCTTCGACAATGGATTTCAATCTTGGAACAAGTTGAAGCGGATTTTCCGACATATCGATCGGTTCGAAATGCGATTGAAGAGAATTGAGGAGAAGTCTAATTTTATCAGGTAAAGCTAGTTCACTTCCTGAGGTTTTAAGAGTGTCCGAGGACGCAGGTAACTGTTCCAATAATTGCTCTATATTCCTGGCGATTGCGGCGACATTTTCACGCTCTCCCGCAGACGAGGCAAATAAGCCACGTTGAAATACCTGCTGAACCATTGATGATAATTCAGTCGGTTTCTCGAATATTCCACTTAGAAGGGGATCAACAGAATTGGAACTTTCTCCCGATGAGGCCAAATTATTTTCTACAATACCCTGTAATTCTTTTAATACCTGTCTAATATCTACCGTTTTACCTGGATTGCGGGAATCGGCTATGTAACTCGGATCCGTCAGAATACTATTTAATATTCTTAATTGTGGGATTACTTGTTCTCGAATATAATTTCCCATTTCCTGGAACCGCTGACTGTCTTTGTATTCACTTAATCTTGAAAACATTTCTGAGAGTACCGATTGCATCTCTTTTACAACTTTTTCATAAGGAATTCCTGCTTCTTCTATAAGATTGCTTAACTTAGATATTTGTTTCAAAAGTGTGTCGCTTGCTTCAGCCAATTTTAAATCTGCCTGCACCCCTTTAAAAATCTCTTTTATTTCTTTAGGAATCTCAATATTTTCTCCCGATAATTTTAAACGGGTTTGTAAAATTTGGAGGGCAATCTTAATGTTTTCATAAATAGAATGAGTATCATTTATTTGAATCTGCTCACTATTAACAATAGACTTAGAAACCCCAAAATTATATGAGCTTTGAGACAATTCTCGAATCGCTTCGTCTGTAGTATCAGAAAGAATCCGTACCTGTTCCGATAACTCTTTTAAATAAGAATTGTTTTCATTTCTCGAAGTAGAAGCAGTTTCCCCTTCGCTTTTTACCATATCCAATCGTTCCATCAAACGTTCTACACGTGGTTGAACTTCTTTCTCAAGAGTTTCCCGTAATTGAATCCCATCGTTGGAGTTTTTTGATCTCCCCATTTTTTCTGCCACTCGAACCAACGCTTGTATTTCCGATTCTATTTCATTATCCACTCTGATATTTGATTTTTCGAGAATTGCTGCAATTTCTTTTAGCTTGTTGATCTGTGTTTCAATCTCCTCTCGAATCTGCTTAACATCTACAGATTTCGAGGAATCAGTAACTTGTTCTTTCGGCAATACTTGAATTGATTTCCCTGTCTTATCCGAAAGTATTCGCATTTGTTCCGATAACTCTCTGATCGCCGCAGAAGATTCATTTCTCGAAACAGTAACCTCTCCCCCTTCGCTTTTTACCATATCCAATCGTTCCAATATACGTTCAACACGAGGTTGAACTTCTTTCTCTATAGTTTCCCGTAACTCAACCCCATCGCTGGAGTTTTTTAATCCCCCCATTTTTTCTGCCACTCGAACCAACGCTTGTATTTCCGCTTCTATTTCATTATCCACTCTGATATTTGATTTTTCGAGATTTGCTGCAATTTCTTTTAGCTTGTTGATCTGTGTTTCAACCTCTTCTCGAATCTGCTTAACATCTATAGATTTCGAAGAATCAGAAACTTGTTCTTTCGCCAATCCCTGAATTGATTTCCCCGTTATATCCGAAAGTATTCGTACTTGTTCCGATAACTCTTTGAACGCCGCAGAAGATTCATTTCTTGAAACAGTAACAACTCCCCCTTCACTTTTTACCATATCCAATCGTTCAATCAAACGTTCTACACGAGGTTGAACTTCTTTCTCAAGGATTTCACGTAATTTAACCCCGTCGCTGGAATCTTTTAATCCCCCCATTTTTTCAGCAACTCGGGCCAACTCCTGTATTTCCGATTCTAATTCACTATCCACTCCGATATCTGATTTTTCGAGATTTGCTGCAATTTCTTTTAGCTTGTTGATCTGTGTTTCAATCTCCTCTCGAATCTGTTTAACATCTACAGATTTCGAGGAATCAGAGACTTGCCCTTTCGCCCAATCTTTATTTGAAGTGGAAATCGCATCTTCTAGTGGGGCTAACTTTTGCAGCAATCTATCCATTTGACTACGAAGTTGTTCAATCGCTTTTTCTTGTAATTCATCCTGCCCCCTTGAGGCAGATTGAAGTAATTCTATATCATCTCTGTTTTGATTTCCTTTCTCAATTCCTTCAAGTTTTAAAGTAAGTTGTCTCGCTTTTTCAACCACCACAAATCGAACGACATCTCCTTCTTCGGCAGGGATGCTCACATCCGTTGTCGCCTGGAACTTTCCAAAATCGATAACCGCTTTTCCATCTGATTTGATTTCAATTACACGACCTTCCAATCGGTCACCAGATTTTAAATCGATTTTGTCCGTGGAAAGGCGTTCCGAATCAAGTTTTGAAGCTAAAGCAACTGAAATGGTCAGGTTCATTCCTATTCCTCGCAATAATATGAATTCGGCAGAAATTGAATTCCTGTTTAACTTTAATTTGAAAATTTTGGAAATCGAAAATAAGTGCAGGCATTTCCCGGAGTTTTTTCGTCACAAATATCTATTTCCAGCCAATCATATTTACCCCTGGGAAATGAAATCGAAAGGTATTGTTCTTCGCGATCTTTTATATTATTAAAAGGCTCAACAAGCTTTTTATAAATCAAATCTTTCACGTTTGCTTTCGATCCATAAACACGAAACATCGCCTGTTTATATAAAGGATTAGAAAGATACCGAGGTAAAAAACCAAAAGAAATCGAAAATTGAGTTGCCTTAACCGGGACATGGATTTGTGTTGAAAAGGGAGGTTGAATAGAAAGACCAATCCCCTGGAAAATTTTTATGTATTCCATTCTTGCAGTAAATATAGCATTTCTCCTCGCTTCTTCGAGTAAATTGAGATCTTCTGTGGCTCGTATTCCACCCTGATACATAAACACACTTCCACGGTTATTTTCTCCTATTTGTACACCGTCAAATATTCGGAAATAATCTGAAATATGACTGTTTACCATATAATACAAATGATTGTTCTCTCGGTTAACCCCGTAATTTATAAAAATAAACCGTGGTAAATACTTACTCACAAAATAATTAAAATCATTAATATTCTTAACTGTAACATCCGTAGAAGCAATACCGCATATATCTCTTATAATGCTATCCTTCACCAGATAAGAAATAATACCTATTTCAGGTGCAAGAATGATATCCCCTTTTTGAAGTTTTGAATTAATAATATTGGATACGTTTTTATATTCATTGAACCGATTGTCGTTTTTATAAGATTTCATAATATTGATTCTCGTTGTATAGTAAATCCCGACAATTGAAAAGCTTGAAATAAGTACTATTCCTATTATTTTCCCTAATAAAGGAAACCTAAATGGTTTATTTCCCTGTCTGCAATCAGTAATTAATCTTCCTATAGAGACAAAAAATGCAATAATTCCAAAAACAGTAAATAAAGAAGTCAATATATAAAAATCGTAATAATACCAATGGTAATCCGGAACATTCAACAATTTATACCCATAATAATGAAGAAAGGTATATCCTGCAATTGAAAGTGAAATGGTCCGGTAATATCCAATACCGAATAAAAGAAAAAAAGCCAGATAAGATTTATTACTGAGCCCGGCTAGGGTATGGAACCGACTGAATCGCCAGTATAGTTCCCATTTACCACTATTTCCCTGGATTACTTTTGTATTTAAAGTATTTGGAAAAAGTGCATGAAATTGAATATAATAATAAAAATGCCAGATAAATACAATTACAAAAAAAGGAATAGAAAATTGCTTAATATTTTTCAGCATTTCTTTAAAATTTCGTTTCTCTTTTTTCCAAGTAATTATATAATGTATAGCCAAGATTACAAAAATTAGAACCAATTCTGCCCTTGCAAGATATGCAATCCCCCCAAATACACCTGTTAGAATAAAATTTTTCGTCTCATAATAGGCCCATAGAATTCCAAAAATTCCCAGATAAACCAACGCGATTTCTCCCCCGATGGTCGTTAATGTGATATAGTTAAAAAATAAAGGAATGGGCACTAATATTGCCCATGTGCCAATATAACGCCGCATTAATAAAAATGCAAAATAACTGGAACTTGATAAAATCAAAAGGAATACGATTTTTGATAGGAAAATAAGATCTATGTTAGAGAAAAGTTTATGTAATCCTCCAAGTAAAAAAACCCAGAGAGGGCTTGTTACTGAAAAATGCATATCCCCTGGATTCAGTACCGGACCAAATCCGTCTGCAATATTTCTCGCTACTCGCAAATAGATAAAAACATCATCCAAAAACACATATGAATGAAACAGAAAATAGATAAATGACAGCCCCAACACTCCCAAAAATAACCAGGAATTATTAATTCTTTCTCTTAACCCTATTGATACTTTCTCATACCCTTCTTTAATAGCGAGAGTACGCCCCACACATTTAACATAATTTGTCATCCTTATAGCTCCTCAAAATTTTTACCCACTACCCATAAACTTAACTATATATTTTTTTCTCCCCGCTGTCAAGTTTAATAAACACGGTATATGGATATTAATTAATATCTATAGTGTAGAAACCCTTTATTGAAGGGTTTCTACACTATAATTTTTATTATGAGGATTTTCTTTTAAATTTTGATGCCAAATCATCCATTATTGTGTATACCATC
>JAKAGC010000259.1 GCA_021817755.1 Acidobacteriota bacterium
ATATAGGAGGTAAGGTATGACAAAGGAAAAGTTTAGCAGGGTCAAGCCGCATTTAAACATCGGTACTATCGGTCACGTCGATCATGGCAAAACAACCTTAACCGCATCGATAACTAAAATTCTTAGCAAAAGAGAAGGATCCAAGGTTCAATACCGGGATTTCTGGAGCATTGATAATGCACCGGAAGAAAAAGAGCGCGGAATTACCATTCAGATCGCTCACGTGGAGTATGAGACCGAAAAACGGCATTATGCTCATATAGATTGTCCCGGTCATGCGGACTATGTAAAAAACATGATTACCGGAGCCGCCCAGATGGATGGAGCAATTCTTGTCGTCAGCGGAGCTGATGGCCCGATGCCCCAAACTCGTGAGCATATTTTGTTAGCCCGTCAGGTTAACGTTCCTGCTATCGTCGTTTTTATGAACAAATGCGACATGGTAGATGATGAAGAAATTCTCGACCTCGTAGAATTGGAAATCCGTGAACTCTTAACCGAGTATGGATTCCCCGGTGATGAAATTCCAGTCGTCCGTGGTAGTGCTTTACAAAGCATGGAAAGTGATGGTTCTATCGCTTCCAGTCCCTGGAACCAAAAAATCATCGATTTAATGGATGCAGTGGATGAATACATCAAACTCCCCGAAAGACCTGTAGATAGAGAATTCTTAATGCCCATCGAAGACGTTTTCACCATCAGTGGCAGAGGAACAGTTGTTACCGGAAGAGTCGAAAGAGGAAAAGTAAAAGTCGGTGATGAAATTGAAATCGTAGGTATCACTGAAACCAAGAAAAGAGTCGTAACTGGCGTTGAAATGTTTAAAAAACTCCTTGATGAAGGTCAAGCTGGAGATAACATCGGCGTCTTACTTCGCGGTACCGATCGTGAAGATGTCGAACGCGGAATGGTTTTGGCTAAAACCGGAAGCATCACTCCCCATACCAAATTCAATGCTGAAGTATACGTATTGAGTAAAGATGAAGGTGGCCGACACACTCCTTTCGTGACTGGATATCGTCCTCAGTTCTTTTTCAGAACAACCGACGTAACTGGCTCTATTCAATTGCCCGAGGGCGTTGAAATGGTTATGCCCGGTGATAATTCAACCTTTAAAATTGAATTAATTACCCCGATCGCCATGGAAAAAGGCTTGAAGTTTGCTATCCGTGAAGGTGGACGTACAATCGGTGCAGGTTCTGTAACAGAAATTTTCGAGTAATAAAATGGCTAAAAGTGAAAAGCGAATCAAACTGCATCTCAAATGTTCTGAATGCAGTGAAAAAAACTATTCGACGTACAAAAATAAAACCAACACCTCGGACAAGTTAAATCTTAACAAATATTGTCCGCGGTGTCGGAAGCATACCGCCCACAAGGAGGTAAAATAGGCCAGTAGCTCAATTGGTAGAGTATCGGTCTCCAAAACCGAGGGTTGGGGGTTCGAGTCCCTCCTGGCCTGTTTTTTTTGAAACTAATGAAAATAAAAAATATATTCAACCGCATTAAGAACTACTTAAGCGACGTAAAAGGTGAGTTAAAGAAGGTCACGTGGCCATCCCGCGATGACCTTCAAAAAACCACTATTGCGGTAATCGTGCTGTCCATTATTTTTGGGATTTATTTGCATTTCGTCGGTGTTTCATTCCGATGGATAGTGGAGCGTATTATTGGATTATTCCGGTAGGTCCTGGAATGGAAAAAGATAAAGATAAGAAATGGTATATTATCCATGTATTCTCCGGTGCTGAAGATTTTGTAGTCAAAGCACTAGAGGAAAAAATACGCAAGTACAAAATGCAAGACCATATTTTTGAAATGGTCATTCCTAAAGAAAACGTTATCGAAATTAAAGACGGAAAAAAAGTGGTCAGTGAAAAAAGGTCCTTTCCCGGTTACATCCTTGTTAACATGGAAATGAATGACAAAAACTGGTATTTTGTGAGAAATACTCCCAAAGTTACCGGTTTCGTAGGAGCCGGGAAAAGGCCAAAACCATTGTCCGACAAAGAAGTCGCGACCATCCTAAAGCACATTGAAACCACACAGGCAACCCCAAAACCAAAATATCATTTCGAAGTAGGAGAGGGAGTCAAAATCATAGACGGTCCCTTTATGAACTTCAACGGTGTCGTAGACAGCGTCCTAGAAGAGAAAAACCAATTGAAAGTGACTGTTACCATTTTTGGGAGGCCAACCCCCGTAGACCTTGATTTTTTTCAGGTCGAAAAGATTTAGGAGAAAACAAAATAAGTCTGATGTAATTTTTTTATTATACAGAATAGAGAATACAGAGTAGGAGAACACAGATGGCAGGGCCAACAAAGAAAAAGAAACAAGTCGTAACTTCATTAAAACTCCAACTGCCTGCCGGCAAAGCGACACCGGCACCGCCGGTAGGACCGGCTCTCAGTCAGCATGGCTTAAATATCATGGAATTTGTGAACCAGTTCAATAAAGCCACTGCTAAAATGGAAGACGGTATGATTATACCTGCTGAAATTTTGGTTCACCCCGATAGGACCTTTACAATGAATTTGAAAACCCCTCCCGCGTCCTATCTACTACGCAAAGCTGCCGGTATCGTCAAAGGATCCGGCGAACCCAATAAAAACAAAGTTGGAAAACTCACCCAGAAGCAAATCGAAGAAATTGCGAAAGTGAAATTGGAAGATTTGAATACTACCGATATCAATCAGGCAGTGAAGATTATTGCCGGTTCGGCAAGAAGCATGGGACTGGAGATCAAACATGGGTAAAAATTACAACAAAGCTAGAGAAAAAGTCGAACAAAGAGAGTACGGACTCGAAGAAGCAGTAACCCTTCTTAAAGAAATTAAAGCTGCAAAATTCGACGAATCCGTAGATATCTCCATGCGCCTTGGCGTAGATCCCAAACACCCCGACCAGATGGTTCGCGGAACTGTCGTTTTGCCACATGGAACCGGTAAAGTAAAAAAAGTCCTGGTTATTGCATCTGGCGAAAAAATAAAAGAAGCCGAAGAAGCCGGTGCAGATTACACTGGTGGTGAAGAAATGGTCGAAAAAATCAAGAATGAAAACTGGTATGATTTCGACGTTTTAATCACAACCCCCGATATGATGAAACATGTTGGGAAACTCGGTAAACAATTAGGACCTAAAGGATTAATGCCTAGCCCGAAAACCGGCAGTGTAACTTTTAACATTAAGGAATCGGTGCAGGAAGTAAAACAAGGTCGTATTGAATTCAAAGTAGATAAAACCAGCATTATTAATAATTCCGTTGGCAAAATTTCCTTCCCCCCGAATTCAATAGTAGATAACATTCGCGAATTCGTCACAACCGTTATGAAAACAAGACCCCCTGCGTTAAAAGGGAAATTCATCGTAACTTTGTATGTCAGTACCACCATGAGCCCATCGGTAAAACTGAACATTCAGGAATTCGAGAAGAAATAAGTTAGGAGAAGGAGGACTCAAGTGCCAAGCAAAGAGAGAATCGAAACGAAAAAACAACAGGTCGATGAGCTTAGCCAGGTGTTTGAAAGCAATGGTGTCTATCTCCTGGAATACCGTGGAATGACCGTTGCCGAAATGAGCATCTTAAGACAGAGAGTTAAAGCTCTTGGAGCAAATGTAAAAGTCTTTAAGAACCGTCTGGCTATTAAGTACTTTCAAAGAGACGATAAACCTTTTGGACGTGAAGTATTCAATGGCCCCCTGGCTGTTGCTTATGCGAGAACGAACTTTATCGAAGTTGCTAAAGTTATCGTCGATTATGAGAAAGAAAATCCGAAAGTGCAAATCCGCGCTGGTTTTATAGAACAGACTTATTTGGATAAAGAAAAAATTAAGGCTGTAGCTAAATTACCGAGCAAAGAACAATTACTTGCACAATTGGTTGGATGTATTTCATTACCGTTAAAGAAAATGGGTATGGCTTTGTCCGCACCCCTTACTACTACATTGATTCTTATGAAGAATTTAAAAGATAAAAAAGAAAAAGAGGAGAAACAATAATGGCTGAAATCAAAAAGGAAGATTTTTTTAATCACCTGGACAAATTAACCGTACTGGAACTCGCTGATTACATTAAAGAATTTGAATCGAGGTATGGAATTAAAGCAGAAATGGCCGCTATGCCCGTAGCAGGAGCCGCTGCACCGGCCGCAGCCGCTGAAGAACCAGCCGAAGAAAAAACTGAATTCGATATCATTTTAAAGAATGTCGGAGCCAAGAAAATTAACGTAATTAAGGTAGTTCGTGAAGTTACCGATCTCGGATTAAAAGAAGCAAAAGAAGTCGTTGATGCTGCTCCGAAAGAAGTAAAGAAAGGCGTCTCCAAAGAAGAAGCTGAGCAGATCAAGAAGAAATTCGAAGAAGTAGGAGCGGAAATCGAGATTAAGTAATATTCTCAGCGTGAAGCATTGAAGCATATATACCGAATAAATGAGTTGCCTTAATCATATGAATATGAGGGATTAGTATGCAAAAAAAAAAAAGATATATAGACAGGATAAGTTTCTCGAAGATTCAATCTCCAATCGAAGTTCCTGATCTATTGGAAATACAAAAAAGGTCTTATCGTACGTTCTTACAGATCGACGAAATACCTGAAAAAAGACGGAATATAGGTGTTCAGGCTGCATTTAAATCTATATTCCCTATCTCGGATTTTAAAGAAACTGCTATCCTGAGCTTTGATTCTTATTCCCTGGGTGATTGGTCTTGTAAATGTGGCGCCCTTGAAGGAATTGAAAATGCGAAACCCTTTTGCTCCCACTGTGGCACATTATTGAGTTCGGATACCGAAACCGGATCGAACTCAGTGTGCCCCGAGTGTGTTAATAAAGGATCTGTTCAAAACAAAACCTGTTCTTTTTGTGGTGATAAAGTTCGTCTAAAAATTAAATATACCCCTGAAGAATGTTTAGATAAAGGTTTTGACTATTCCATTCCATTAAAAGTCGTTTTACGATTAGCACTATATGCAGAAGATAAAAAGGGACAAAAAGTCATTCGAGATGTTAAAGAACAGGAAATATTTTTTGGTGAAATCCCCTTTATAACTGAAAGAGGCACATTTATTATCAATGGAACCGAACGCGTTGTTGTTTCTCAGTTACAACGTTCACCTGGCGTCTACTTTCTCCCTGGAAAATCCAGAGGTGAATATACGGCAAAAATTATTCCTGCCAGAGGCGCATGGATTGAATTGGAAGAGAAACTGAACCTCTTACAGGTCAGATTGGACAAGAAAACCAAACGAATCAACGTTACCACGTTCCTAAAAGCAATGGGACTAAGCGATGATCTCGAAATACTGAAACGCTTTTATTCTATTGTTTCTGCTAAAGTTGAAAATGGTGTTTTTTATTTTCAAACATCCAGGTTCCTGAAGGATAATCGATTAACAGCTCCCGTTTATGATAAAGACGGGAGCGAAATTTTACCGGCAGGCACCAAGCTGATGATCAAACATATCCGTGATCTTGAAAAAATGGATATTCAATATTTACCTGTAGATGTCGAATTATTTGAGGAAATGTATTCCGCTTCCGACGTAGACGGTGTATTGAAAATAAATGAACAAATTTCCGCTACCCAAATCAAGAAACTACGGAAAATGAAAACTGATTTCCAGGTCTTCTTCCCCGAAAGCGATGAAGAAGAATTTGGACCTATTATTGCTTATACTCTCCGAAAAGATAAGAAAAAGCAAGATCTCGAAATAACAGAAAAAGTAATCGTCCAAAGTGGAGAAGGCGAAGGAGACGAACGTGTTTCCAAAGATCAGGGCGATGCATATATCGAAATATTTAAAAAACTAAGACCTGGTGAACCTGTAACTCTTGAAGGGTCAAAAAAGTTTTTTGAAAATATGATGTGTGATACCCGCAGGTATGATCTTTCTTCAGTTGGAAGATTGAAATTAAATATTAAGCTTGGTTTGAAAAAGGATTTCAATGAAGAAATTTTCGTACTCACAATCGATGATGTGGTTGAGATATTGAAATATTACCTTCGATTGAAATATGACCGCACCGGGAGGTTACAGGTTGATGATATTGATCATCTGTCAAACAGAAGAATAAGAGCTGTAGGTGAATTGGTTGAAAACGCGTTTAGAATAGGTCTAATGCGTCTCGAGAAAATTATACGTGAGCGTATT
>JAKAGC010000260.1 GCA_021817755.1 Acidobacteriota bacterium
ATCTTATTGACATTTTGAATATTAATCCAAAATCACTTAAAAAAACTCGAGAACCTTGTCAGCAAAGAATATTGATTGAGGTTTAATCGTTTTATAGGACACTACTGGATTTGTATTTAAAATTCCATCTCAAAAACAATTCTAATAGGTATTTTAAGAGCAGAAAAAAAAGAATAAATAGCCAATTTTTTATTTACTAATGAGGAAGGTGTGCTTTACAAAAGGGTTTTTATATTAAGTTTGGTCCTATATATTGAATAACAAGCAAATTAGGTATTTTTTTAGATAAAAAAAAACCCCCGGCTAAAAAGCCAGGGGTCTTTTTTATTGTATTTGAGGTAAAAATTATTAAAACTTGTAATGTGCGCCGATAAGCATTCTCCAGCGAGAAAGTATCTGGTTAATGGTGTATCGTTCATCTTTTACGGTTTTACCCCAGAATTCCAATTTGGGTTTTCCTGTGGCAGCATCAATACCGACGTAAGTTAACGGGGAATCATCGAAGGAGATGTAGCGGTATACACCCCAATCTTTGTCAAACATGTTGAGTAAGTTATTGATGGTAAGGAACAATTCAAGTTTATGTCCTTTCAAGCCGGGGATGGGGATATGCTGGGCAATTTTAATATCCAACTCATTGTACCAGGGATCGCGGCTTGCATTTCTGGGCAGAATCTGGCCACGGTACTTTTGCAGGTTGGGATCATTCTTGATATAGTTATCGAGATCTTCCCATGTACCTTTGGTTAGAATCTGTTCATCAGCACTGATAGGAACATAAATCGAATCATTCAACGCGCTATCACCATTGACGTCATTGTAATAACGGGTGGAATAGGGACGACCGGAGCGGCCATTATAAACCAGGGACAAGATTGTGGGAGCATTTTTAAAGAAATCGAATTTCTTTGAGATTGTGAGCATAATACGATGACGAATATCGAATGTGGAGTTGCTTAATTCCGGGTTATTGGGATCACCGGTGATTATGTTATACATCCAGTTAGAAATAGCACGGGAAGAAGTACCACTGTTTGTATCTTTGGCATGTCCAAAGGTATAAGCGGCATTGATAAAACTTCCATTCTGCCATTCTCTCTGTACCTGGAAGGAGAGAGAATATTGATAACCTTTATTTGTATTGCTTAACATTACGACATCTTTAAATGTGCTGTTAACATATTTGGGGTTGCCGTATGAAGCGGAGCTGGAAGTACTGGGAGTACCATAAAGAGGACGTCCGCCCAGTAATTCGGTATAACCGATCTGTTGAATATTCAGATGAGTATACTTGATTTCATTGATACTCTTTGAATAAACGAATTCAACTGTTCCGATGAAACCTAAGGGCAACTTCTGATCAATACCCAAGTTGGTTTTTAATACCTGGGGGAACTTATAGTTCTTATCGATAACGTTGATATCGCTGGCAACTGCACCACTGGTACTTACCGGCTGATTATACGGATCGGTAATAAAGAAACCGGGGTTTGTTACATACAACCGTCCGAGATCCATACCGGTATTGGAATACTGGTTGGAAATCCAGACATAGGGGGTACGACCGGAGAAAATACCGACGCCGCCGCGAATCTGGGTCTGTTTAGATTCGGAAGGTGAATAGTTAAACCCGACACGGGGGGACCATAAAACATTACCGCCGGCATTCTGATCGGTTCTTACACCGAATGCAGCTAATACTGCCGGGTTGGCTTTAGGATCATCCGGCATTATAGGTACATCAGCGCGGATACCCAGTGTTAAGGTTAAGTTTTTAGAAACGGTCCATTCGTCACCGGCAAAAAGACCAATCTGGTAAACGCTAAATTCTGCCGGAGCATTGGGATCGTCTGTGAGAGAATAATAACGGTCATAACGATAAGGTTTCCCGTTTTCTAAGTCATCAAGGCTTCGGAATTCATATTTACCAAAACTTCTTTGAACGTAAACGTTATAGAATTTAAAAAATTCGTTGTGAGTACCGAAAACAAGGGCATGTTTACCTTTATACATCGTTAAATAATCGGTAAACTCGAAAAGATCCTGGTTCAGGATATTTCTGTGGCGGTATTCTTCAGAACCAGCATTAAATGTTACTCCACCAGTGCTAACTACGATTTTCGGAAAAGCTGCACCCATATAGGTCGGATTATCCCGAATCGTGGAGTAGTTCAAAATCAACTCATTATGCAGGTTTTGACCCAATGCACTATCCAACTGCAGCACGGTTGAGTTGGATTTGCTCTGGTAAATAATACCGGCATTACCGAAATTAAAAGAACGACTGCTATCTCTTAAATTGCTGTCTTTATCAGCATCAACATAGTTATGTCTGAGGGTTAATTTATGACGGTCGCTGATGTTCCAGTCGATACGGCCAAAAAATATCTTCCGGGTTCTTTCATTTGTGACCTGGTCATAACCACCAGCATCATATCCATATTTCTCTAAGATAGCGATGAAGCGATCGGCTTCGGCTTGGTGTCCGAAATCATAGGTATTTCCACTGCCATCGATATAATAATCTTCCGGTACTTTTTGTTTGGATATTTCAGCATTGACAAAAAAGAACAGTTTATTCTTTTTAATGGGGCCTCCAACGCTTGCTCCAAAGGTACTTTCGGAAAATTCACGGAATTTCTGTTGGCTGGGGCCTTTTCCGACGAAATCATTGTTTCTTCCTTCATAAAATGCGCTGCCATGGAACTGGTTCGTACCACTCTTGGTAATAATATTTACTCCGCCGCCTGTAAACATACCCTGGCGAACGTCGTATGGAGTTAATACCAACTGGAATTCCTGTACGGCATCGAGACTGATAGGAGTCGTTTCAGTTTGAGCGCCCGGAGTTCCGGTTTCACCCAATCCGAATAAGTCGTTGTTCTGAGCACCGTCTATTTGAACATTGTTATAACGGCTAGAACGTCCATTTGCTGAAAATGAACCATCAACTTCTTCATTACTTACCATCTGAGGAGACATCCGGGTAAAGTCACTTAATGAACGCGAAATCGTAGGTAAATTGTCGATTGCGTTCTGGATGACGTTCTGGGATGCACCGTTTCTGTAGGGGTTAATAACGGAATCAGAAGCCGTTACTACGACTTCTCCTGCATCTACTGTAGCTAATTGGAGAGTAAAAGTTATATATTTAGCTTCGCCCAATTTTACCACGAGATCGGTTTTCGTTTCTGTTTTAAAACCCTGAGCATTGACGGTGATGGTATAAGGACCACCTACTTTAACAGCCGGAACATTAAATGTCCCATCATTTCGGGTTAATGTTTGATACCTGGTTCCGGTCGGGACATGAACGATCAGTACATCAGCAACTGCTACTGTCTTTCCGTCCATATCGGTTACTTTTCCTGTAAAAGCACCGGTAGTGACACCCTGAGCAACCAGACCTGCAGGTATGAACAATGAAAAGATCACGATTATCCATAGAATCTTCTTCATTCGCGTTTTCCTCCTGTAAACGTTTTGATTTCTCTTGTATTATTCTTTGTATTCTTTATACTCTTAATACTATTAATACTCTTTATGCCAAGCATATTTTTTCCTGTTATGACAATTATAACACATATTGAAACAATTTTTATAAAAAAAATAATCATTATTCAATTTTTTTTGAGATATAATATATCACATGAGACAATGTAAAACGAACGATTCAATACCCATTGAGGGCATTATTTTAGCTGCCGGTTTGTCATCCAGGGCCGGTAATTTTAAAATGGCGTTAACCCTGGGAGATAAACCTTTACTAAAACATACACTGGATGCCTTCCCCGAATATTGCCGAAAAATTGTCGTTGTAACCGGACATCGGCCTAATATTATCGAGGATATTGTTGCTCTATATCCGAAAGTTCAAATTGCTCACAATCTTGATTTTAACCTTGGAATGTTTAGTTCTATTAAAGAAGGAGTTAAATATATCGAAAGTCCCTACTTTTTTGTAGTTCCCGGCGATTATCCCTTTATAAAAAGGCAAACGTTCGATCTCCTTTGGAATGTTGCAAAAAATTCTTCAGATTATTCAGTTTTTATACCGGTTTTTAAAGAGAGAAAAGGTCATCCCATTTTGCTAAATTCTTCTTTAATTTCCTCTTTAATTTTCGAACCTGAAGATTCCACATTAAGACATTTTATCAGGAGACAAAACACCCTGCTTGTCCCTGTAGATGACGAAGGGATTCTTCTCGATATCGATACCCCAGAAGATTTCGCCCTTTGTCTTTCAAAAATATCCAAATCAAATGAATAAGAATGCCTCAAGCCTTTGAATTTTTTTAAACATAGTGCTATAATTTAATCGCACCGTAAGTACTTTAAAGACATTATGGAGCACTTAATGGAGTACTTAGAATGGACATTTACGAAGAATTGATTAAAATAAAAAAATCAGGAGAGGAAGCCATACTTATTACAGTTGTTGAAAAAAATGGTCATGGCCCTGCTTCTCCTGGATCCAAAATGCTTATTGGAAAAAATGGTAACCCTCTCGGTACAGTCGGAGGAGGTGCACTTGAACATGCTGCCCTGACTCTTGCAAGAGAATTATTGGATTCAAAACAAAATAACCTGGTAAAATACACTCTTGGCAATGATAATGAAATTCTTTCCGATGATGCCGTTAAAACCGGTATGATATGTGGCGGAACTATAACTTTATTTTTCGAGTACATCGGCCCCGGAGAAAAGCTATATATCTTTGGTGCCGGGCATATCGGAAAAGCGCTGGCATATCATCTTCGAAACCTGGGTTACTATATTACTATTATCGATAATCGAGACAGTCTGGTTGATTCTGTTGAAAACGTTCAAAATCGGATTACTATTGATTACGAAAATATATTTAAAGACGAAAAAATACAACCCGGTGGATTTTTTATCATCGCTTCACATTCCCATCCGCTTGACTATGTCATATTAAACCGGATATATCAATTGAATTGTTCTCCTCGTTACATCGGCCTCATTGCATCTAAGCGAAAAGCTCCGCTTATGGTCGATCAGTTAAAAAATGACCTGGGAAACCACATCGATCTGGATATTCTATATACTCCTATTGGATTGGATATAGGCGGTGCCACACCGGATGAAATAGCAATATCCATAATATCTGAAATTCAGGCCGTTCGCTACAATAAAACAAATCATAATCATATGAAAAATAAAATCAACTATAGATCCGCAAAATCAACTGATAAGGAAATCCTTTAAATCTTGAATATATTCCGAATAGAACTGAATTATTTTTTTGCGGTGAATTCAATAAGGAGTTACTATGAATGGAGTGATTCGATGTATGATAAACCGGGAGATAGTTGACATTACTTCTTCTCCCGGAGGAGTAACCCTGGATTATCTCCGGCACCATCAAAATTTATCCGGCACAAAAGAGGGTTGCCGTGAAGGCGAATGTGGTGCTTGTACTGTCCTATTGGGAGAGCCACGGGATGGTTCCATGTTTTATAGAGCTGTTGCATCTTGCCTCCTCCCCGTAGGAGAATTGGAAGGGAAGCATGTTGTTACCATCGAAGGTATTAATATGGACTCTCTTACTCCCATACAGCAAGCAATAGTCGATGAAGGAGCTTCTCAATGTGGATTCTGTACTCCCGGGATAATTATGTCTCTTACCGGTTTTTTTCTCACATCCTCCACTCTTGATTATGAAGAAGCCATCGACGCTCTTGACGGAAATATCTGCCGCTGTACCGGTTATTTATCCATCCAGCGTGCCATAAAAAAATTATGTAACACTTTTATTCCACAATTAAATTACTCGATCCCCCGTTTACAACAATTGATAGATTGGTTCATTTTACCCGAGTATTTTTTAGACGTTTACACTCAATTGAAAAACATAGCTCAAATGGAAGCTCCAGTAGCCGATTTATCAGACCTTCATTCCAAAAGTGATACAATAATTGCCGGTGCTACTGATTTGTATGTTCAGCGCCCCGATGAATTATCGGAAAAGGAATTGAATTTTATTTCAAGGCATCCTGAATTTACAGGTATTCGTAAAAAAAATAACTGGATATTTGTCGGCAGTGGAACAACTGTCCAGGAATTTCAGCACTCGCCCTTAATCAATGAATTCTTTCCCAATATGAAAGAGTATCTAAAATTAG
>JAKAGC010000261.1 GCA_021817755.1 Acidobacteriota bacterium
TATGTTTCAATGACTTCTGACTATCAGGATCGAAAAGACGAAGTGATATAACGGTGTCACCTTCAATTTCGACTCTAACAGGATATTCACCATTAATAGGAAAAACATCAACAATACTACCTCTCCAGGCAATATCTCCCTTTTCTTCGACAATATTCCGGCTCTTGTACCCCATTGTATTTAACTGAGCAAGCAACAATTGCCTTGATATTGTCCGGTTTCGACTTAATTCCAGGAAAAATTCGGAAAAACGGTTAGGTGGCTCAACTTTCATGCTTAATGCAGAAAGAGTTGTCAATATTATACTTCTTTTTTTGCATTGCAAAGAGCGAATCAGCCCAACTTTGTCCCCAATTGACCGCGCATCTATTTCGTTATTTATATAAGGATCTTCAAAAGGGATAGAATAGAAAACTATCGAAATTTCCAAAGAGTGATCCCGGATGACATCAAGCCAGAGTTCCAGTTTCTCTTTTTTCTCATCAAGATTTTCGTTTTCGCCAACGATCCATAAAACATGCCCCATATTGGTATAACAAAAACCTGCAATAGCCAGTTCAATTAAGTCGTTTTCAATATTATCAATGGAAGAATTGGAAAGCAAAGGATTTAGGCGCTGAATGAAATGAGAACTAAAAAAGGAATCTATCACCTTCATATTCTCATTATACTTATATTTATCAGTGAAATCAAGTTTACAAATACATTGGATCGGTATATTGCCAGGATGCAAAATTACTGTTATAATTCCCGTACTAAATTTATTAATTATACTTAACCTGGAGATACAATGAAATACTACGGAGAACTTGCTGCACTTTTAACTGCTATCGCTTGGACTTTTAACTCAGTTACATTTACAATCATTGGGCGTCGTGTCGGTTCATTGGCAGTAAACCATATTCGTATGTGGATGGCATTACCGCTTCTATGTTTATTACACCTCTTTATGTTCGGAACCTTTCTCCCTAATAACCTTGATTTCCATCGAATTCTTTTTTTGGGATTATCCGGGATTATCGGTTTGGCTATTGGTGATGCATTTTTATTCGAGGCATTTTTAATAATCGGACCACGATTAACACTACTCATTATGCTTTTAGCCCCGTTATTCAGCGCCATACTTGCTTGGCTATTCCTGGGAGAAGGTTTATTAATACTTGAAATTATTGGAATGGCGATAACAATGACAGGAATTGGCTGGGTTATTATGGGAAGAGAACAACCTTCATCCGGTTCTGAGTCAAAAATTAATTCACGTCCGCCAAGATATCTTACGGGAGTTATACTTGCTGTTGGGGGAGCTATAGGCCAGGCAGTCGGTCTTTTATTTTCTCGAATCGGATTGGAAGGTGGGGTTTCTCCCATTTCAGGTAATACAATCCGTATTGCTGCCGCTACATTAGCAATGACGATTGTTTCATTGTTTAATAAAACATTTATTCGGTATATTGGAAAAATAAAAGACCGGAAAATTTTTTGGGGAATGTTGGCTGGTGTTATTTCGGGGCCAATTATCGGTATAATTCTTTCTCTAGAAGCAATTACCCATACTCAAATCGGAGTTGCCTCAACACTCATGTCCATCTCTCCTGTATTATTAATTCCTGTTTCTCATTTCTTGTTCAAAGAAAAAATCACATTGAAAGCAATAATTGGCACTGCAATTTCTTTACTCGGAATTATCCTGTTATTTGTTTAATCTAAGTGAAATTTTTATTGTTGGAAATAAAAAAGGGACGCATTAAATTTCGCGTCCCTTAAAAGATATATTAACTAAAAATACGATTTATAGCTTAAAACGGTTAACCAGATCTTTCAACTGTCTGGTATTAGAACTCATACTCTTACTGGTAGCAGACAACTCTTCAACCAGGGCTGCATTCTGGTTAATAACATTTTCCAACTGCATAATAGCCTGATTAATTTGTTCCACACCCGTGGATTGTTCCTTGGAACCGTTTGTGATTTCATTGATTTTTGTCACCATTTCACTCATAATATTGATAATAGCGCTAAAAAATTCTGAAGTTTCATTTACGAGTAGCATTCCTTTCTTTGTGGATTCAACGTTTTTAGTAACAATTTCCTGGATGGTTTTTGAAGATTCAGCAGTCTTTTGAGCCAGATTACGAACTTCAGCGGCAACTACAGCAAAACCTCGGCCTGCTTCGCCAGCTCTGGCAGCTTCAACTGCAGCATTTAATGCGAGTAAGTTTGTCTGGAAGCTGATATCATTAATAACGGTTATAATATTATCAATCTTCTTACTGGAATCTTCAATCGCTTTCATGGTAGATGTGACATTTGTCATCAGATCTTTTTTCGTCTGCAAGTCGGCATTAAAGTTTTCCAGTTTTCTACGAACTTCTTCCGAATTCTCAGTATTGACTTTCACGATGGAGGTAAAGCCTTCAAGTGTAGTTGAGGTTTCAGTAATAGATGCCGCTTGTTCACTGGTACGAGTGGAGAGGTCTTCACTTCCAGCAGAGATTTCTTTTGTTCCATTATAGATTTCAGAACTGGAATCCTTTACCTGGGAAACAATATCTCTTAACTTTTCAATAAAGTTATTAAAATTGGTTGCCAGTTTTCCTATTTCATCACCGGAATTGACATTCAATCTTAAAGTAAGATCCCCTTCTCCTTCTGATAATTCACCCATAATATTACTGGCATCAAGAAGAGGACGAACCATGCGTGAGATCATAAGGCTACTGATTACACCGATGATGATAAGAGAAAAAATACTCACTAATGTCATAGAGAAGGAAATATTGCTATTTGCATTATTTAAAGCTTCTAACGATAAAGCAATGTTTAAGTATCCGAGAACTTCTTTTGAATCATCTTTAATTATTTTGGAGCTAAAAAACTGAGAGGTTCTATCGGAGATATCTTGTTCATTAATACGAATGGTTTTCATATCTGTTCCGATTTTATCCAGTTCATTAACATCAAATGAATAGTTTTTCTCAACCCCAGCTTTTACCAGATCATCGTTAAACACCCGGGCAAGACTTTTTTTATTTTTATCAAATACTTCAGCCAATAGAACAGATTTATCCTTTTTTAAGTTAACGAGGCTGCTTTTACAACTTTCTTTATCATCAAACATAAGAGAGGCTTTAAGATTTTCCCCTGTAATATCAGAAAGAGTAATGCCTTTATTTCTTCCCATCTGTGTAATTTCACCAGAAGAAAACCAGATCGCGAGCAAAACCATCGAAGCTAATACAAGAACGAAACCTATAAGAACAGGGCCGACTATTTTCCACTTCAACTGAGTTCTAAATTTATGCGTGAAACCTTCCTTCATCTTGGTATGTCCTCCTTTTGCGCTAAAAGTCTAATTTTACGGTTCATTTCAATTGTACAAAAAATTCGTTATATTTTAGTGATATTTATTTATAAACAAATAGGACAATTTTGTCAAATGAAAAAGCATTTTTTTTTATTTTTTTAAAAAAAATGATTATTATGTGATTATTCTTTGCCAGGACAAAAAAACGATAAGGGGCGCATCTGATCAGAGCGCCCCGTAATTAAAATAAAAGGGGACCGATTAATTCAATCCACCAACAATAACCGTAACTTTCAAAAAGTTCGCGGGAAAGTCAGTTCCCTGTTTTTTTGAATTATCAATATTAACAACAATTTTGGGAGTATTATCAACTACTTTGAACGAAACAGATGCGCCACCATTGGCAACACCATCTTCCGATTCACAAAAGACCAAACATTGGCTGGCCGCTGCTTTTGCAGAAATAGCAGAATAATTAGCTGCCCATGATTTACCAATGTATACTACTTTGAATTTCGCTACATCATCCGGTGATGCCATTTTTTCAACTACAAAATCTTTTCCACTAATGGTCATCCCTTTTAAAGCATTCATTGCTTTAATAAAATCATCCGAGTTGGAACCGATCTTTACCGGTGTACCAAAACGGTCGAAGTTTCTATCCATACTTAAAATCTTCAACATTAACTTGGTTTGGACATCAAACGGTACATCGACTGCCATACTGTGGACGCTCAGCAACATTACCAATACTATCACCGAAAAAAACAACTTATTTTTCATCGTCTTCATTCCTCCTATCATCTATATAAAACTTTTAAATAAGTATCTCATAGTATAACTTGAAATTTATACCGAATTTCTTTAAATATGTCAACACTTTGAGAAAAAAAAACTCATTTTTTACTTAAGAAATAAGTTAAAATCCTACTGGAAAGGGTAAAAACGCTTAAGTACTTTTATCGATTTAACTGCATTCTTTACATTGTGAACTCTTATTATAGAAGCACCATTCATTATTGCTACAATATTTGCAGTAAGTCCTTCTGCTTCCCTATCAATAGGATTGGTTTCTCCTGAAAGAGCCCCTAAAAATGATTTCCGTGAAAGTCCTATTAAAATGGGCAATTCAAATTCCATTAAATCACCAAGCTTTTTAATAATTTCAATATTGTCTTCCACTCGTTTTCCAAAACCGATTCCAGGATCAATAATAAGTTTTTCTTTTTTGATTCCCATGGATAATGCATAGTCTATTCGATTGTGAAAATATTGTTTAATTTCAGGCATTACATCTTTATAAAATGGATTTTTCTGCATGGTTTCCGGTGTACCTTTAATATGCATAATAACGACTGGTACCTCTAGTTTCGCTACTAAATCAGCCATATTCTCACTAAAACCCAGTCCGGAAATATCATTGATTATATCCGCTCCAGCTTCCTGTACAGCGGTTCTAGCTACCCATTCTTTATATGTATCAATGGAAACCAAAACATTGAATTCATCTTTTATTTTTTCTATTATAGGCACAACCCTGTCAATTTCCTCATCAATTGATACAAGCTTTGCGCCTGGCCGAGTACTCTCACCCCCAACATCTATTATGTGGGCGCCGTCTTTTATCATTCTTTCCACCTGACGGACAGCCAGTTCTGTTTTCATAAATCTCCCACCATCGGAAAATGAATCAGGTGTCACATTCAATATTCCCATGACCAGGGGCTCTTTGAACTCGAGGAAATCATGCCTTAAATAAAGTTTCACGCTGCCCTTCTAAAAAGAATGTTTAAATTTTTTCAATACTATCAGATTCTATCCACCCAACTATTTCAGAACTTGCAGAAACTTGATACCAATTCCTACTCTGATCAATAATTTTTACTTCAAGCCCCGGATTCACTTTGAACAAGACGGTATCATTTTCACCAGGACCACTATGCAGTTGTGAATTTTCACGGGTAATCACCGCAATATTCCTCCGACTGAATTTATCTACCCTATAAATATGATATATTCCAATCAAAAAAACAATAAAAAGCGAAAAAGAAACGCCATAAATAATCCAGCGTTTTCTTCCTTTATAAATCAACAGAAAAATAAATGCATTCAATATCAACACAAATACTATTAGAAAAAAAGAAAGAATATTTAAAGAAATAATAGATTCAATTCGCAAAATGATCCGACTAATGAAATCAGGTTCAGGATAAGGAATTTTATCATTCAACCGGGTATTAACAATTTCTATATTCTTTCTAATAGATGATTCAAAAGGCTCAAGACGTCGAGCTTTCAAATAATATATTTTAGCCAAAACCGGTTGATTAAGTTTATAATAACAATTTCCCATATTATAGAAGAGTTTCCAATTAGATCCGGTTTTTTCAATTTCAGAGTATAAGCGAAGTGCCTCAGAAAATTTGCTTTCTTCATATATTTTATTGGCCTTATCAAACTGTTCCGAGGACATATTTGCCGAATAAGCAAGCGAATTTCCAACCACTACCACTAAAAACCACACACCTATTATTTTCCAGATAAATTTGTTTTTCATTTTAATTTTCCATCCATTCGTTTCAATATTTCAATCAAACGCACAATATCTTCTTTTAATCGCTGATCTTCATCCTGATTCGATGTTTTTATCGGAGAAAATCGAGAGAGTTCGGAATCGGATTTTAGTTTAATAAAAACATCAATATCATGATTTCCAACACCACATCGATCTAACAATTGATCGATACGTTGATTATTAATTTCAGATAACCCCATCCCTGTTTTTTCTTTCAAATAAAATTCAAGAATAGGAGAAATCTCCTCATACTTTTTTGTATC
>JAKAGC010000262.1 GCA_021817755.1 Acidobacteriota bacterium
ATCTATTTTGAATTTATAATAAAGGAATAATATCAGATAATAAGCTGATAAAAGTTCCTTTTACTCTGTCTGCGGTTTCTGTTACCTCTTTGTGACTAAGTGGGGTGGGAGATATACCTGCTGCTAGATTACTAATACAGGAAATACCGGCTACAAGCAATCCCATGTGACGTGCGACGATTGCTTCCGGAACGGTAGACATTCCAACAGCATCAGCTCCCAAAGTTTTCAACATTCTAATTTCAGCCGGGGTTTCATAAGATGGACCACTTAATGCAAGGTAAACACCTTTCTTTACTCCCAAACCCATCCTCATCATTCCATCAGCGATTACGTTTATCATTTCGTTGCAGTAAACAGTAGACATATCAGGAAACCTGGGGCCAAAACGTTCATCATTTTCACCTCTAAGAGGATTAACTCCCATTAGATTAATGTGATCTCGAATAATCATCAAATCCCCAGGGAGTAACATTGAATTAATACCGCCTGCCGCATTTGTAAGAAGCAATTTCTTGGAACCTAAGCCCCACAAAACACGCACCGGGAAAACTGTTTCAACTATATCATGCCCCTCGTAATAATGATATCTTCCTTGCATTATCACGACAGGTTTATTTTTTACATATCCAGAGATAAGACGTCCAGCATGCCCCTGCACAGTTGATTTTTTGAAGTGTGGAATCTCCTCATATGGGATAATAATTTTTTTATCGATTGTATCTGCAAAGTCCCCTAATCCGGATCCGAGTATAATACCGATTTCAGGTTGTATTTTAATTCGGGAGTTAATCATTGAAACGGCTTCGTTTACGAGTGGGTAGATCATCTATAGCTCCTTTGGACAAAAAATAAATCCATTTTTATTATATATTTTTGAAGTCTTAGATTTTAATGATTTCTATTGATCCGGAGTATCTGTATTCTTTTTTAAAAGGTCTGTTCCGCGAAATGAATGAGGTATTCCGAAAATATTCAATATAGTCACTGCAAGATCGGAAAAACTCTCGCGGATACCGAGTTCACGGGAACGAAAGAAATGAGAATATAATAAAAGAGGGACATATTCACGCGTATGATCCGTACCCGGGAAAGTGGGGTCACAACCGTGATCGGCGGTAATAATTAGTAAATCTTCATCTTCCATCATATGATAAAGTCGAACAAGATCAAAATCAAAGTCGGCAAGTGCTCTAGCATAACCGGAAACATCATTGCGATGACCGTAGATCATGTCAAAATCTACTAGATTGACAAAAATCAGTCCATTTCGGGTAATGGATAATTCAGACATCAACGTTTGCATTCCATGTTGATTGTTTTTTGTATGAATAGCTCGAGTTATACCCTGTCCTGCAAAAATATCTTCGATTTTTCCAATTCCTACCACAGGAATACCGGCAGATTTTAAAAGATCCAATGCGGTTTTATCGAAAGGAAGAATAGGGAAATCTTTCCGATTAACAGTTCTAGTAAAATCGTTGGCATTTTTTCCGATAAAAGGTCGGGCAATAACTCTTCCGATTTGATGTTTATCACAAATGGATCGAGCATGGTTGCAAATTTCATATAACTGAGGTAAGGGAATAATTTCTTCATGGGCAGCAATCTGAAAAACACTGTCTGCAGAAGTATATACAATAGGTAAATGTGTTTTTAAATGTTCCTCACCTAGCTCATGTATTATTTCTGTACCGGAAGCGGCTTTATTTCCAAGAACTCCATCTACATGTGCTATTTCACAGAATTCATGTATAATATCGGGAGGAAAACCTTGAGGAAAAGTAGGAAAAGGTTTCTCAACGATGAGGCCCATCATTTCCCAGTGTCCGGCCATGGTATCTTTCGCTTTTGAAGCTTCCTTCATTTTTCCATAGGAGGCAAGGCAAGGAATAATGGGAGGGATCCCCTCAATAGGAATGATGTTACCTATGCCGAGTTGGATTAGGAAGGGGATATGGATACGATCTACATTTTGAGCGATATGAGCAAGTGTATTTGCTCCACGATCTCCAAAATCTGCTGCATCAGGCATGGCTCCGATTCCGACACTATCAAGAACAATTAATATTACACGATTAATATTTGCCATTGTTTTCCCTATTGTAGTATTATAACACGGATTAACAAAAATAAAACTGATAATAGTGAAGAAAAAAATTTTTTTATACAAAGAATCTCTATTAAGGTGTGTATTGGGTAGAATAAATTAGTAAAAAAGATAGATAAAAAGAAGAAAATTAACTTCCAATCGAATAAAAATTGACAAAATCTTTACTATTAGATTTCCAATGGCACGTTTGCAAATCACTTGATTATTAGTTAAATAATTATTGCTAAGGCAATTTATCCATTTGTATTTTTGAAAATTCGAATTTAGGGTTGATTTCTTATAATGATTTCTTTAGAATAATATCGTATCGAATGAGGAAAAATGAGCACCATTGACGAAACACTATTAAACGAAGCCAGGAAGGCTCAAAAAAATGCATATGCTCCTTACTCAAATTTTCATGTGGGAGCTGCATTAGTAACCGATGAAGGGAAAATATATTCAGGATGTAACGTTGAAAATACATCATATGGTTTGACAATCTGTGCAGAACGAAATGCTATTTTCAAAATGATTGCTGATAGTGGAAAACATACAATATCACGAATTTTGATAATAGGAGATACGGATGAATTTCTACCTCCTTGTGGAGCGTGCCGGCAAGTAATTGTTGAATTCTCCGACGAAAATACTGTCATAACCATGTGCAATCGATCTGGACAAATGAAACATCATCTAATGAAAGAAGTCCTTCCATTCGCATTTTTCCTGGGAAATTAATCGTACAAAATAAATCGATTACCCGGGAGTTGGAGAAAGTAAATGATGCATAGAGTACATGGAATTTTTAATATGTATGAAATTATTTCCAAAAAAAGAGATGGAAATGAATTATCAACTGATGAAATTAGCTATTTTATAAATCATTATGTAACGGATGATATCCCTGATTACCAGGCAGCTGCTCTTTTGATGGCTATATATATAAGAGGTTTATCTCCTCGTGAATTAAATGATTTTACTGAAATAATGCTTCAATCAGGCGATACAATTTCCCTTTCTTCTATTCAAAATAAAAAAATTGATAAGCACAGCACAGGCGGTGTGGGTGATAAAATTAGTTTTATTGTTTCGCCAATTGTTGCCGCGTGCGGGGTTAATGTACCGATGCTTTCAGGCAGATCACTCGGTCATACAGGAGGCACACTGGATAAACTGGAATCCATTCCAGGATTTAATGTTTTCTTGAATCCCCTCCAATTTGAAAGTATATTAAGTATTATTGGAATGGTAATAGCCGGACAAACGGAAAATATTGTTCCTGCGGATCGTAAACTATATGCATTACGAGACACAACTGCAACAGTAAACAGTATTCCTCTTATTTCGGCGAGTATTATGAGTAAAAAATTAGCTATTGATACAGATGGAATAGTTTTGGATGTTAAAACTGGAAGTGGTGCTTTTATGCAAAAAATAGAAGATTCCATTGCATTGTGCGAAACAATGGTCGCTATAGGTGAAAAAGCAGGACGGACAACCATAGGTTTAATTACGGACATGGATGAACCTCTGGGACGTGCAGTTGGGAATTCTCTAGAAATGATTGAATCCATTGAAGCTCTTCATGGAAAAGGTCCGAGCGATGTGATGGAAGTAACCTATGCGCTTGGTGCTGCGATGCTAATTGCTGCCGGTGTCGAAACAGATTATAAAAAATGCATGAATCGAATGCAAAAAGCTATAAAATCAGGGGAACCACTTCGCATTTTCCGTCGATTCATAAGTGCACAGGGTGGTGATGAACGGGTTTGTGATGACTATACTCTTTTTCCGTGGAGTCAATACCGAGCGCATCTACTTGCCACACATGATGGATATATTTCTTCAATAAATGCTTTTCAAATCGGAATGATCGCCATCGATATCGGGGCTGGGAGAAAAAAGAAAGAAGATAAAATAGATCACAGTGCGGGATTCGTGTTCCATAAAAAAGTAGGGGATCCGGTTAAAAAAGATGAGCAATTGGTTACCTTATTTACTAATAAAGAGGAAAGCATCGATAATGCTTTGATAAAATTGGAAGAGGCTGTTCATATTTCAAATGAGAAACCGCAATCTCGCCCATTGATCCATTATATAATCGATAAAAACGGGAAAAGGAATTCACCTTTTTAAAGAAATGCATTTTACCTTAGAGATGAAGATAGAAATAATTGCGATCTGTATTAAGTAAGAAATTCCATAATAATTGAAATTGTAATACATTAAGGAGATCATATGAAAAAGTTTTTATTGATGTTTATTTGTAGTTTACTATTAATGGGGAATCTATCTGCCGGTAACTTCACATACCAGGTAGATTTGACTTCTCGATATATTTTTCGTGGTATGGATATTCTTTTTAATAATAAACCTGCTATCCAACCATCGGTAACTTATAATTTTGGAAATTCGGGATTTTCTTTTAATGCATTTGCAAGCTTCTGTTTGACTGATCGTTCTATATTTAAGTATACGGATGAAATCGATCTTACTCTGACATACATATTCAAAACACCAGAAAAATATTCATTGCTTGTTGGATTTCAGAATTACGGATTTTTCTTTGCCAAAGATTTTACATTTAAAAACAACACAACACAGGAAATTTTTGCTGAGGCAGGACTTCCTAAAGTACTATTTTCACCTAAGTTAGGAATTTATTGGGATATTAATCTGGGAGACGGGTTTTATTTTCAATTATCAGGAATTCACGCAGTAAAAATAAACGAAAAAATAAATCTGGAGTTCACTGCACGATTGGGATATAATGCAGGCCAATGGATACCGAAAGAAGCTGATGGAGGACTTAATGATTTGACGCTGGGAGCCGCACTTCCTTTTAAACTAGATAATGTTACTATTTCTCCTTTTTTTAGATGTGCGGTTGTTTTCCTGGAAGATATCAATAAAGATAATGAATTTTGGGGTGGAATTTCTATTATTTTTTAATTTAGAAATTTACAGGTAAAAATCATTAAATAAACTATTTTTCTTCCATAGAGGAGGTATGAGGATGAATTTCAAAACCATGAATCCGGATGAGTTAAAAAAACACCTTCCATTAGATTTACTGAAACGAATAGATAAAATTGAAAAAGAAACTGCACAGCGAAGTAAAATTGCACCAGTTGAAAAGATCGCTGCTTTTGACCTAGATAATACACTTTTAGTAGGAGACATTGGAGATGCTGTCTTCGCGCTTTTAAGAATAACCGAAAAAGAATCAGGGAAACCTCTCTCTATTCACGGTAAAGCAATTACTTTAACATACCAGGAATACAATGATGTACTTAAAAATAAAGGTAAAAAAGTCGCCTATCCTCTGATGACTACTGCAATGGCAGGTATACCGAAGGAAAAACTTGTAGAAATTACTAAAGAAGCAGCATACTGGAAATCAACGTCCCTGGAAATTGAGGGTTTACGTATTCCGGTTCCTTATCCGAATCCGGTTATGCAGTCTCTTCTTTTTTATCTTAAATACTTAGGATATAAAGTTTTTATTATATCAGCTACAAATCAATTTTCTGTAGAATGGGCAGCTAAGGAATTCTTCGATATTTCCCCTGAACATGTATTTGCAATGAAACCTTCTGTTTCCTACGATAGTATGCATGGGGAAATCCTTGGAGATTTTATTGATGGTCCTATAACTGTTGCGACCGGAAAAGTGGATGCATATAATCTTTTGGTAGGGAAAGTGTCGCCATTGATCACTGCCGGAGATAGTACTACGGATTTGGAAATATTAGATATAACAGACCCAAACGGATTGATTATTTGGGTTCACGAAAAAGATGAAATAGAAGAATCACTTTCTTTTCTTTCAAAGCGGTTATCACGGCACACTAATGTATATACTATAGATCGTGGGCTGGACATTTTGTAAATATATCTTGTATTTTCGAGGGATTTCTGGTACTATTGGAGGGGAATTGAAACAAATTTCTTAACGAATTGAAGGAGTATATAATGAAAAAGATTCTGAGTGTCTTAGTTATTGTTTTCATGTTAGTTAGTATTGGCTGTTCAAAAGGAGC
>JAKAGC010000263.1 GCA_021817755.1 Acidobacteriota bacterium
ATTGAAATAATTATCAAAGAGTCTGGTTGCAGTTCCTCCGTTACGGTTAATTTTAAATTGAGACATATCATTATATCTGTTTGAGGAAAAGTATATATAGTTTGAGTCCCAAGACCATGAATCCATAATATCATCGCTTTCATGGAAAGTGAGTTGTGTGATATTTCCACCGGTTACCGGCATTACGAAAATATCGTTATTGCCATTTGGGGAAGCTGAAAAAGCGATCCATTTGCCATCGGGAGAAAACCGGGGGAAAGATTCTTTACCGTCCATTGCAGTAAGCCGGTAAGCAATTCCGCCTTCTGAAGGAACGATCCATATGTCGCCTTCATAACTAAAAGCAATTAGCTTCCCATCAGGGCTTAATGAGGGGGTTGCTGTAAAAAATATTTCTTTTTGGGTTTCCTGTGCAATTCCAAATACTGATAATACTATAAACAATAGGATGAAAATTTTTTTTAAATTCATTGATAACCTCCGAAAAGTTATGTTTTACAGGAAAGAGCGTTTTTTGTCAATTTATTTTGAAGAATTTTAAAAAATAAAAAAATAACATTTGAATTATTTATTTTTAACGTTTATACTTATATTCAGGTGAGGATATAATGAATGGATGTATTTTATCGATTATATTGAGAGAGTTGAAAAAGATTAAAAGTAAAGTACCATTTGGAGGGATTGAGAGGGTTTTATTAAGGTCTGGTTGGATCGCATTTTTTTTGTTTCCTTTGTTATTATCCGGACAAAGTGCGGATTTATTGGTTTCTCCCGGAAAATTAAGCCGTGTCCATTCTCATCTGGTTGGAATAAATAAATGTGTGTCCTGTCATACCGAAAAGAAGAAAGCCGATCCCTTGAAATGTTTATCTTGTCATAAAGACCTGGCACAACGGATTAACGCGAAACGTGGATTTCATAAAGATAAAAAAGAGGATTGTATTACATGTCATCCTGAACATCAGGGGGAGGATTTTAAATTAATAGATTGGAATCCGAAAGAATTCGATCACTCGGAAACAGGTTATATTCTTACAGGATTACACAAACAGATTACGGATTGCAATAAATGCCACAGCTCATTAAATCGTGTTCCCGGTAAAAAATCGAAAACCTATTTGTTGCAGAGTATACAATGTAGCGCATGTCATTTGGATGCACATAAAGGTCAACTAGGAAAGGCATGCGATAAGTGCCACTCGGTGGAAGTACCGTTCAAGCAAATTAAATTTAATCATGATAAAGCAAAATTCGTATTGAAAGGGGCTCATCAAAGAGTGGAATGTATCAAATGCCACAAAGAAAAACAGTGGACAGGTTTAAAGTTTGGCCTGTGTAGTGACTGTCATAAAGACCCGCATCAACCGTCTTTCGGATCGAAATGCACTGCTTGTCATAATGAAAATACCTGGAAGACTTCGGTTTTTGATCATGACCGGACTGCTTTTCCATTAAAGGGTAAGCACCGGAGTTTGTTGTGTACGAAGTGCCACGGAGTTGGCGATAAAACAAGAAAAATTCCATTTGCATTATGTACGGATTGTCATAAGAAAGATCCTCATGCTGGGCAGTTTAATAAAGATTGTAGTGCATGTCATGTGGTCGAGGGATTTGATAGAGTTGTATATAATCATGATAAAACACGATTCCCTTTGACTGGGAAGCATAAAAATGTATCTTGTAAGAAATGCCATTATTCTAAGGATAATAGTAAGGTAGTGGTTTATAAACCGTTGGGTTTGAATTGTTTTGAATGTCATAAAGATATTCATATTAAACAGTTCTCAAAAGGTTGCGATGTATGTCATTCTACGGATGGCTTCAAATCAGATTTTTTAAAATTTAACCATCAGAAGGATACAGAGTATCCTTTAGAGGGAAAACATGCATCTATTTCTTGTGATAAGTGCCATAAAAAGAAATCTATGGAATTTCCAGGGGGGGTTGGTGAGGCAGTTTTGTTCAAACCTATGCTGAAATCCTGTCATTCATGTCATGAAGATTTTCATCATGGGCAGCTGGGTAATGATTGCGGAAAATGTCACGGATTGGAATCATTTAAACAGGTTAAGGGTTTCGATCATGAGAAAACACGATTTTCGTTGAAGGGGTTTCATGAAGATGTTGCCTGCATTAAATGCCATCCACGAACGTTTATTCAATTGGAAGGGAAGAAGGTTGAAACGTTAAAATTTAAACCGCTTGATATGGCGTGCCTGGATTGTCATAGAGGTTTTGATCATTCAAAGACAGAATTTCCTTTAACTGGAAAGCACATGGCTCTTAAATGCGATTTGTGTCACAATAAGAAAAACCCAAATACGGTAAAAACTCGAAAAACAACTCCTGCTGCATTTGATTGCATAATGTGTCATCTATCGCCTCATCCGGGCTCTCAAAAGATTTGTTCCGATTGTCATAATACCAAAACATGGAAAGTTGAACCGTGGTAATATTCCCGGTGAAAAAGATAGATTAATGTTTACCTGAAGAGGTAAAATGTAGTAAAAAGGGGATTTATATGAAAACGTTTGCGTTTATAATTTTTATGATAATTTGCGTAATGTTAACGGCGGAGGAGAAAGGAAAACCCTTCTTTTTTGAAGGTGCCTTGTACCAGGATTGGATGGGTTTCAAAACAGAGGGTAGCGATCTCTACCAGAAAATCAGTACCAGATTGAAATTAACTCTTGGAAATCGTCCTGGGGATGGTTTAACGGTATTTGTTGATGTCCGGAATCGATTCACTCCGGGAGATCAGGGAAAAAATGTGCTCACTCTCTATGATATCCGGGTATCTTTTGATTCAATAAAGAGCAAATTCTTTTTCTCTTTAGGGCAAATGAACCTTTATGACTCGGCTGGAATCGGGATACTAACCGGAGCAGTGGCCGGTTATAAGATAAACAAATACCTGGGGGTCGGAGCTTATGGTGGTTTGGAACCGGATATCTATAATACGACCTGGGATACCGATTACCGGAAGTATGGGGCTTTTGTCCGTTATATTGGACCCAGAGCTAGACAATTTTCATTGAGTTATAATATGATTCGGTTCAATAACCAGAATGAACGGCGTTTCCTGTATTTAAGCACGTTAATGCCTGTTAGCAATGCATTGATTTTTTTCGGAACAATGGAATATGAATTGGATTCAAAAATTCGAACTGCGGATCGTTTATCCCAGTTGTTCATCAATTCACGTTTAAATCTAGGAAGATACGCAGATGTAACGGTACATTACAGTTCGGGCCGGGGGTTGGATTACCATCAATTTCTCCTGGAGCAATCTCAAAACCCATCTATCCAAAATACCGAGCTGGATCGTTTTTATTATAGTCAATCTTATGGAGCTCGGTTAAGCATTACTCCTATAAAAAAAGTGCGTCTCCATCTTTCACGACAGGAGTCAGAACAAAAAGACCTTCTGATAAAAAACCATACTACGGGTTTTGGTTTTACTTTTTCCGATATAATGAAAACCGGTGTTTCGCTTTACGCCAATTACAATTTAAACCGGGGTGATTACTCTGAATCCGATACCTACTATATTTCGGCATCCAGGAATTTTGGGAAGGTTTACTGGACCTTGAATTATGCTAATTTTTATAATGGGGTTCGAGTCACCGGGGTAGGCTCTCCAACATTGGTACGTCTTCAATTGCCATCACAGCAAACGATTTCCACAGATTTGTTTATCGTTTTCAGCCGTGCTTTGGCAGTATCGCTGGATTATGCATACTCGAACCAGGAGAGCACAAGTGATCATCAATTTTTTGTCCGATTGATCTTGCGAAAATAAAAATATAAAAGGACAGTTATTATTATAATGGTGTAATACATGAAAAGAATAAAATTAAACGAATCAGTTAAAATGGTAGTGAAAAGCGGTTTGATGGGGGTAGTATTTTTGATTGCCTCGTGGTTTTTATTCCTAATTATCGATGGGGGAGGTGTGTTGACGGCTCAAAAGGAGCGCTTTACTATTTTAAGCCATGATAAAACCAATTTCCCCTTAATTGGGAAACATAGAACAGTGCCGTGTTCGGATTGCCATTTAAAAGGTGTGATTGAGGGTACTCCAATAAGTTGCGAAGCCTGTCATTGGTATCGGAAACCGGATGATCGTTATAAACTGCAATTGGGGATTCAATGTGGAGATTGTCATACTCCTACGGATTGGAAACAAATTAAACCGGGGGCATGGGAGCATGGAAATGTCACTGGTTTTATGCTGGAGGGGATTCATAAATCTATGGACTGTATCCAATGCCATGTAGATGGATTGTTTAAGAAACAGCCGCATGAATGTTACGATTGTCATAGGGAGAATTTTGAACGGACCCAATCTCCGGATCACAGGGCCGCGCATTTTCCGACGGATTGCAGGGTGTGTCATCATAGTATGGTCACGTGGGCTGGGGCTCAATTCGATCATTCGCATTTTCCACTGAGGGGATCTCATGCCTCCGCCGATTGTACGGCATGTCATAAGAATAATCTTTTTACAGGTCTACCTTCCCAATGTGTGGATTGCCACCTGGACAATTATAATAATGCGAAAGACCCGGATCATATAAAATCCGGTTTTCCCACAGATTGCACTATATGTCATGGGATTGAAGCCATTTCATGGGATGGAGCAGGATTTTTACACTCTACATTTATCCTGAAGGGAAATCATAAAACCACTTCGTGCTCCAATTGCCATAAAAATGGGGTTTATGCAGGGACGTCTTCTCTTTGTGCAGAATGCCATATAAATGAATATAACAATACTAAGAATCCGAATCATAAGCTTGTTGGATATTCTACGGATTGCGAACGCTGCCATGGTTCTGAAGCGATTACATGGGAAGGTGCAGTGCTGGATCACTCTAAATTTCCTTTGAATGGAAAGCACAAAGTAACTGCTTGTACCGATTGCCATAAAAATGGAGTATACACAGGTACACCTTCCTTATGCGTGAATTGTCATCAAGCGGATTATGACAAAACCCAAAATCCGAATCATAAACAGGCAGGGTATTCTACTGATTGCGAACGATGTCACGGGTTCGGTGCGGAATCCTGGTACGGTGCAATTGTGGATCACTCATTTTTTCCATTAAATGGGAAACACAAAACGAGTGCCTGTACCGACTGCCATAAGAATGGAGTATATAAAGGAACACCTACAGAATGCGTGGGATGCCATTTAACGGATTATAACAATACAACTGATCCCAACCACAAACAAGCGGGGTTTTCAACGGTTTGTTCCAACTGTCATGGGACGGAAGCTCTTACCTGGCAAAATGCGATTTTTGATCATACTCCTTATTGGGCGTTACAGGGAGCTCACAAAACCCTTGATTGTAATAAATGCCATTCGGTTGGATATAGTTTGCCCAGGGATTGCTATGGTTGCCATAAAGCGGATTATGATTCCTCTTCCAATCCGAATCATAAATTATCGGGCTTCCCAACGACCTGTGAAGTATGCCATTATCCTACTCATGTCACCTGGACACAGGCTGTATTTGATCATAAATTCCCCATCAAAACAGGAAAACATGCTGGTTTCAACTGTACTGACTGCCATTTGAATTCAAATTTTCTTACTTTCTCATGCATCGATTGTCATACCCACAATAAGTCATCTGTGGATTCGGAGCATCATGGCGTCGCTGGTTATACCTATAATAGCCAGGCATGTTATACTTGCCATCCGCGCGGATCGGCTGATTAACTTAAAAGGCGAAATTTTAATTTATGATGTAATTATTAGGATAAGATAAGTCGATTGATTTGATAAAGAAGCTTGAGAGGAATATTGTATTAGATTTCTTTTTCGATTATTTCAATGCCGATTTTCTTTAACAAATCAAAGGGTAGTTCACCACCGATCATGATAAAAACAAAATCGTTTTTCTTACGAAATGTTTGACCGTTAGCTGAGAAACGAACAAAATCAGGACTGATTTCTTCGAGGTTACTGTTGTAATAGGCAGTGATTTCTTTTGCTGAAATTGTTTTTTCGATTTTTTCAATATTTTTTGGTTTGGCTCTGGGAAAACCGTCTCCTCTGATCAATAGGGTAATATCGCACTGGTTGGCAAGTAGTGAGAGGCTGGCTTCTATTGCAGAATCTC
>JAKAGC010000264.1 GCA_021817755.1 Acidobacteriota bacterium
CAGGTGGATAAAAATACAAAAATCCTGATTTCCAAAGGTTCCATCTCATCTGTACTTAAACCGGAAGATGGGGAACCGTCCTCTAAAGATTAATAACGTGTCCGCTTTTTGTAAATCCCTACGTTTCTTTATCGAAACGGTTATTATTCATAAAATTTAAACGCAATAGAACCAATGCTTATTCGGAGGCAAACATGAACAAAGCGATCGGATGGAAGGTAATCTTTATTATTGCCATCATTGCCATATCTGTATTCCTGATCTACCCTCCAAAAGAAAAAATCAACCTCGGGCTTGATTTGAAAGGAGGTATGCACCTTGTATTCCGGGTAGAAATCGAGGAAGTGGTGCAGAAACAAACGGACAACAGCGTAGTCCGTTTACGAACGCTGATGAAAGAAGCCAGTATAAAATTCGAGAAAGTCGTACGTGAAGGCACCAATAAAATTAATGTTATCGGGACCAATTACAGCGATGAAGCTTCTATAAAAAAGATACTCGAAGATAATTTCCAGGAATGGGATTCGTTGATTTCTGCAAATACGGTAATGCTGACTCTTCGAGCCAATATTGAACAGCAGATGAAAGATCAAGCTGTTGATCAGGCACTTGAAACGATTCGGAACCGTGTTGATAAATTTGGAGTTACCGAACCTGTCTTCCAGAGAGAAGGCACAGACCGGATAATGATCCAGTTACCTGGAGTCAATGACAAAGAAAAAACCCGTATTATGGGATTGATTAACAGTACTGCATTGTTAGAATTCAAGAAAGTAATTGATTATGGCCCATTTCCAACGGAAAAAGATGCACTCCAGAAATACAACGGAGTGTTACCGGAAGATTTGGTCCTCGTGAAATGGAATAGCAATCGTTCCGAACAGCAAGGATTTTCCATATTACAAGCAGCCAGTGCTATCACTGGAAGAGATATGAAAAGTGCTCGCGTTGGTACGGATGAATTCGGTTCCCCGGATGTCAATTTTTCTCTCAACTCCGATGGTGCAAACAGATTTCGTTCTTTCACAGCAGCCAATGTGGGACAGAAATTGGCAATCGTTCTCGATGACCGTATTCTAAGTGCTCCGGTTATTGAATCTGTTCTTTCTTATGATAGCCGTATCTCAGGAAACTTCACTCGTGAAGATGCCGAAGACCTGGCCTTGAAATTACGTTCCGGTGCATTACCTGCCAGATTATCCCCCCAGCATGAACAGATTATCGGACCTTCTCTCGGTGCCGATTCCATCCGTTCAGGGCTTATTTCTTGTCTAGTGGGATTGTTCCTGGTAGTTGCCTTTATGTTATGGTACTACAAAGGTGCGGGAGTCAATTCGATAATAGCACTTGCTCTAAATATACTGTTACTTTTGGGAATACTTGCTTTTATCAAAGCCACATTAACACTTCCCGGTATCGCAGGTATCATATTGACAATGGGTATGGCGGTGGATGCCAACGTCTTAATATTCGAACGTATCAAAGAAGATTTACGAAATGGGAAGTCTCCGAAATCTGCAATCGATTCCGGATTTAAAAAAGCATTCGTTACCATATTTGATTCCAACTTAACCACGGTTATCGCATGCTTATTCCTGTTTTATTTCGGTACAAGCTCGGTTAAAGGATTTGCGGTAACACTCAGTATCGGTATCGCAGCCAGTATGTTCACTGCGGTCTGGGTATCACGGGTTATTTTCGACCTCACCTATGGCAAACGTAGGAAACTGGACAAAATTAGCATCTAAGAGGAGCAGTGACAATGAGAATATTCAAAGACGTTCCCAATATAAAGTTTATGAGTGTTAGAAAATACGGGTTCATTATTTCCGGTGCAATTATTGCAATCGGTATCATCCTCTTTTTTGTCAAAGGTTTCAATATGGGTATCGATTATACAGGTGGGACCAGTATAGATATTAGTTTCCGTGATAAAATCGATATTTCCGATGTTCGAAATACATTAAATAAAGTTGGATTGGGTAATTCCATTATTCAACGTGTAGGTGACAGCGAACGGTTCATTATTAAAGCACCTATGGAAGGAAAAGGTGAAATTGCCAAATCCGGTGCGAAAGCTGGAGAAAGTGAAGGCGTTACAAAATTAATCGCCGACGCTTTCATGACGGAACAGGAAAAAGCCGAGGCTACCAAAAAATTGGATATAAATAACGCATCCAAAAGCGATATCACAAATTTTCTGATAGAAAAAAGCATTACCCGTGAATTGTCGGAAGCAGCAGCAGATAAAATCTCTCAATATCGTACAGCCAGTACAACGGGTTTGATCCATCAAATCAGCGAGATCGATAAATTGGGTATTGACCCACAGGTGGTAACCATTTTGAAAAAAGATGGTTTTCTCGGGAAATTGACATTCCTTGGAATTGAAAGTATCGGTCCTCAGGTTGGAAGCGATATGAGAAATAAATCTTTCTGGGCTGCGGTTTTTTCATTAATCGGGATGTTGATTTATATCGCATTTCGTTTCAAGCTCTTGTATGGGGTATCCGGGTTATTAACCCTGGTTCATGATACACTGGTAACATTGACATTTATCCTGGCTTTCCAGATCGAGTTTTCACTTTCGGTTCTGGCAGCGATTTTGACCCTCGTTGGTTATTCGATTAATGATACCATTGTTATATTTGACCGTGTCAGAGATAATTTATTATTGATGAAAAAACAAAAGTTGGAAATCATAATGGATGCCAGTATCAACCAGACGTTGAGCCGAACGGTAATCACAGCCGGTACGGTTTTCTTAACGGTTTTAGCACTTTTCTTTTTTGGAGGTGAAGTGCTTTATGGATTTTCATTTACTCTACTGGTTGGAGTAATAGTCGGATCCTATTCGTCGATATACCAATCTTGTGCATGGTTGATGGTATGGGAACATAAGTTTTTAGATGTGAAAAAAAAGTAAATTCTGGTCATCGAGACTTGAATTTTACAACAAATTAGTATATAAATAATGTCTGGAAAAAATTTTTATAGGGAGGTAAAAATGTTCGAGGACGCACTAACAGAGTCTGATGCGAGAAAGAAAGCTCGCAGAAGGTGGATCACCTTCCCTGTTTCCATCATATTGCACGGTATAATGGTTGTAGCAATAATGATAGGACCGCTTTTGACAGCAGATGCGAATCGACCGAAGGTCCAGGTAATAGATGTATTTATGGCAGCAGCGCCACCGCCGCCACCCCCACCGCCGCCACCGGCTAAAAAATCCAAAGAAAAAGGCAAAGAAAAAGAAGAAAAGAAAGATGTTGAGCAGTCTAAACCGATCGTTGCCGGACGCTTGGTGGCTCCTATTGAAATTCCTGATGAAATCAAAGAAGAGAATATTAGTGATATCGGATTTGATTTTGGAGTGGAAGGCGGAGTCGAAGGTGGAGTTGAAGGTGGTGTCGTAGGAGGCGTACTGGGAGCACCCGGTTCTGCCGATAATGTTAACCAAGCCATTCAAATTGCATCTGTTCAACAACCTCGGTTAATTAAGAAAGTTGAACCACAATTCCCATCTGTCGCATTAAAAGCACATATTCAGGGAACAGTCATCATAAACGCTACCACGGATGTTATGGGGCGTGTTGTCGATGCTAAAGTAGTAAACGGTCACCCCTTATTGAGACAGGCTGCAGTAGATGCTATTAAACAGTGGATCTACGAACCCTACATTCTCAACGGTGTACCAAGACCGGTTAAATTTACTGTCGTTGTACGATTTAACCTGCAAAATCAGTAAACAATATGCAAAAAATAAAGGAGGTTTAATAGTATGGGAGCTAATACTTTTGATTTAGTGGAAATGTTCATAGCGATGGGACCCATTCCCAAAGGTGTCTCAATTATCTTGTTGTTCATGTCGATCTATTCATTGGCAGTTGGAGTCGAAAGATTAATCGTTTTTAAAAAGGCAAAAAATCAATCTGCCATGTTGCTGAGAATTATCGGTAAACTCTGGCAAGAAGGAAAAATTGAAGAGTCTATAAAAGCTTCTTCCGATAAAAAATTCAAAAACAGTCATCTTGCAAAAGTTATGGTAGCTGGATTGAATGAATTAGAATTCCAGGAAGACAGCAATGCACCATATACTGAAAAAGTAGAATCCGCAAAAAGAGCAATCGAACGCGCCACTATTAAAGGTCTTGTTGAATTTAAAAGAGGTCTGAGCGGTCTCGCAACCATCGGATCCACAGGTCCTTTCGTTGGCTTGTTTGGTACAGTTTTTGGCGTTATTACAGCATTCCAGGGCATGGGTGTTGCCGGATCCGCCGGTATCGGTGCTATTGCTGCAGGTATCGCTGAAGCTTTGATTACAACCGGTTTCGGTATTATCGTGGCTGTTGTCGCCGTTCTTTTCTTCAACTTCTTGTTGAATAAAGTAGATATCTTTTCCGGCGAAATGGCTAACGCCTCTTCTGAATTGATTGATCACTATATTAAGAAAAAAATAGGAGCTTAATATGGGCGGCGATGTTAGCGGCTCCAAGAAAACAAAATCCGAGCCCAATGTAGTACCTCTTTGTGATATTTTATTGGTGTTATTAATCATCTTTATGGTTGTTACACCGATGATTAAAAAAGGTGCGAATGTAAAACTCCCCGAAGCAGGCAATATAGGAACTGAACCCGAATCGGGTAAAATGGTCACGGTCTTCATCCAGAAAACAGGTGTAGTTTATGTCGATGATAAAATCGTTGATGATATGACCAAATTTATTCCAATGCTCGAAGATCGTTTGGAGCAGATTAAACAGACCGATCGGGCTAAAGTCTTATTGAAGGCAGATCAGGAAATTGCTTACGGACGAGTTACTGAGGTTATGGAAGAACTTCGGAGAGCCTCTATCGAAACTCTCGGATTAGTAGTAATCGAGAAAGTCTCCTCCGAACAATAGCAAGAAACAGTAGAACACTATACTATATTTATAGGGGAAGCGTAAGCTTCCCCTTTTTTTTTACTCTTTTATTTTTTTATTGATGTAAAACAGGAACTCGAATTTTAATACTTTCAGGTAGGACATTAATTTTAAAACGTTCGGGATCCTCTCCGCCGTATTCTCCATCAAAATGAAACGGAATGCCTCCACAACGTGAAATAATTTCGCAATTGTCAAAATGCATGGTTTTATAAAATGGAACGCGATTAATCTTACCTGTAAAAAGATTTTTTATGTAGATGGAATCGGTAATCCGGTTAAAGCGAGAAATCACGCAGATATCTAACAGACGATCTATTGGAGATGCAAAAGGGGCGATTATGGCTTTATTACCATATTCTCTAAAATTTGCGAAAGCAGTAATGACAATATCAACAGAGGTAGTGACTCCACCAGTTACTATATCGACAGGGAAAATGGGCATTTCCGCATAACTCCTGATAAAATGATACATATATGCAGCTAACCCGCGGGCTTTAGTCTCTTCGTTGAATTTTCTGGCAATTAGTCCATCAAGTCCTATGCCCGCAACATTTAAAAAGAATCGGTTATTAATTCTACCGGAATCAAATGTGATATCTTTTCCATCGATGAGCGTATCCAATGCTCGTCGCCAGGATACGGGAATATTTAAATTACGGGCCAGTCCATTTCCGGATCCCCCAGGGAGAATTCCTAATGTTTTTCCTGTATTTACAAGAGCTGAAGCAACAGAATTAATCGTTCCATCTCCACCGAATGCAGCAATAATATCAAATTGATCGAGTGCCTGACGAGCTAACTCCGCACCTTGCGATGGGGAATTTGAATTAATTAATGATACAGTATTAAAATGCTTACAGAGTTTTTGAAATATAATGGATATTGCCCCAACCTTTGAAAAGGTCCCGGATGACATGTTAAAAATAACCAGGATTCGTTCATTTTTTCGCATGATTTATTATAGCATATTTTCTTTATTCCCCTATTAATATAAAGTCGGATTTTTAGCTTTAAAACAAATTTCCGGAAATCTTCTGATATTAAATTTATTTATAAAGATTATTAATATTGTAATTTAAATCATTCCTTTTTTGAACATTCGTTTTAATGGATGCCCGATGGTTTTAAGTGGGAGGGAAATTTTCTTCCCTCCTAATGATGCGGAATAATAAACGGCAAATATTATCTCTATTGCACGG
>JAKAGC010000265.1 GCA_021817755.1 Acidobacteriota bacterium
TCCACGTATACAATACGAAGAGGCAACTTTGTTAGGAAAAATTAATGGAATAGTACCGCCAAAACAAGGGTTCAAATCAATAAGTCTGAGTTTTACTAAAGTGGTTACCGGAGATAGAATGGATTATGAAATTCCTGTTAAAAAAGATGGAACTTTCTCTATAAATATTCCTGTTGAATGTATAAGTATTGGTGCTATTGCCTCAGATTTTTTTAAAGGTGTAATAGGAAAGGCCTACGGGAACAAGCCACTTAAGATTGGTAAATTGATATGAGATGTGGATATTCTTAAAAAGAGAGAGAAGAATGGAATTTAAAAAATTGAAGTATTTAAAAAAGATAAGTAAGCCGAGATTATGAATTAATCCGGTTAATAGGAGTAATATACGCGTGAAATGGGAAGTGGCTTTATGAATTCGAATGGCAAGTATATAGTCGATTAGAATGGATAAGAGAAGTAGTACAAGGTAAGCAGGGCTAAACAGGGCATAAAAGACAAACCCGGCAATGAGTAAAGGAAACCACCTATAATTGGTTTTAAATAGATGATAGGCTAAAAGAGTGAGGGATATGAAAAAGAAAAATTCCAACGAATTAAATATCATGAGTGTCTTCCTGTAATGAGATGAGATTTTGAAGGAGATTGTACCGGGTAATCATCGCTTTTATGTATACAAGGAATTCTTGTTGAGAAACGAAGTTCCTCTTTTCCCTGGTAATATTTTTGTATTCCTTTACAAGAGATGGGCTACAGAGGAGCCATTTTAATGCGGTGAGGTATTTATAGAATTTGGTTTTTGCAAATTTTAATTGATAATATAGTTGTTCTTTTTTGAGGATATAAAATAGTTCAGTTGTATGTAATTTTGGTAAGGAAGGAGAAATTTTTTTGGCGGTTCTAAGTGCATGGTGTGCCATTTTAATAAATTGTCCGCGGGCTTTGGCTTTTTCAAGCATGTTGTCGGAAGTGGCCTGCCTGGAATGAATTCGCCAAAAAGCAAGGTAACTGGGGACATGAATTGTATGAGCGGTGAGTGTGGCACGCATGACCCATTCATAATCGGCAATCGATCCGGCTGTGGTTAAAAACATCCCGATGCGTTGAAATAATGAACGGTGGATAAGTATTTGGGTGAGAGAGGTGTAAACGGTAATACCGGAAAAATGGAGTAATCCGTCGTGGGGAGCCTTCCTGATATGGGGTTTATCGATTAAGGGACCGAAATATTGAACGATAAAAAAATTATCCCATGCTTTTTGATTACTGATTTTATTATTTTCGTCGATGATTTGTAATTTACAATGGGCGAGATCACATTGGGGATGGGATTGGAGGGCTTGAACCATCTCTTGAAGGAGATTGGGAGTCATGGAATCATCTCCGGTGGCAAAGTAAATATATTCTCCTTTTGCAAGTTGAATGCACTTGTTAAAGTTGACATAAATACCTTTTTCATCGGAACGGTGAAGGCAAATCCGGGAATCATTGCGGGCGCATTCTTCAAAGTACTCCCATGAACCGTCTGTGGAATAACTATCGACAACAATGAGTTCCCATTGGGTGAAAGTCTGGGACTGAATGGAACGCATCCTCTCTTCGAGATAAGGACGGTTATTGAGATTGGGAAGTAATATGGATACTGTGGGGAGCATTTATAAACCCCTGTAAATGGAGGAGTTTACAAAGCTTTCAAGGAAATAGCCACCCTCGAGTTTTTTCTTGATGGGATGATCGATGAGGTATTGATGGGTTTGACGGATTAATTCTAAATTTTCTGCTTTTTCTGCGGCTTCTTCAAGGCTGGAAAAATAAAATGGATAATCATGGCCGAGATACTCGACAACAGAAGGAATGGGATTAACAAGAAGCGGGGTATTTCGAACGATGCATTCAATGACAGTATTATTGGCACTGGAATCATATAGATCTATTATAACTATATTTTGAGATATCAATTTATCATATTCGTCATCAGGAAGAAAAACGAGAGTTTGCGCGGTTTTGTACATGTCTGGTGTAAACTCTCCTTTCTCCATGAGAATTTCCTTTTCTTTCTTCATAAGAGAATCGATATCGGCATGAGTGATCTTTAAAAAGACTTTGGAATAACTTTTTACAGGCAATTGGTAAATGGTATGGAGTTTACGGAGCCACCATCCGATCTGGATGATTTGCTTTTGGGGATTGGAAACAAATTTATTCCAGTCCCATTTAACCTGTGGGGTCTCAGTGGGGAAGATAAGATTTTCGATGGGGATATTTAATTTTGTTTCGAGATTCTGCCGGTGATACTTGGAGAGGGTAAAAAGTCCTTTGCAATAGGGGAAACTCTGTTTCCATGCGGGAGTTTGAAAGATAAAATCATTTGATTGCTCGGATTGGAACCATTGGGGGACATTGGGGGGAACATGTATAAAACCGATCCAGGGGCGGAGATTGGGTTTAATACCATCAGGATGCCAGCAGAATGTTCGTTCAATGAAGGTATCGAGCTTAATACCATTGGGATTATGGAGTGAGGAGAGAAGTCGGAGGACATACGGCCAGCCGCTTCTGTGCTGACCGTAGAATCCTTTAAGTTGATCCGAGAGATCAACTTTTTGTGGGTAGCGGGAATTAACTGTTTCTTTTTTTCTCTTAAAGAAAGAAAACATGGAGATTTTTATTGAGGAATGATAACAGTTATGGGATTGGGTGCGCCATCTTTCACTGGATCAAGGGGTTTATCGACAGTAATCATTATACTGGAATTGGGGCCATCGCCTTCATAACGGTTGATTCCCAGTATAGTGGTTTCACCTGCACCGGCAAAGATCAATTTATCACCGATCTTAATTGGGGACATCTCTTTATGAGGAACTGCAATAAAAAACATTCCGCTTGTCTGGAGGTGAATTCCATTTTTCCATACTCCGGGCTGCGAATAGGCACAAGCAACGATGGGGAATTTTACGATAGTGATGGGAGTTGGGTTTCCGTCGTTTTTAGAGTCGAGGATTTTATCGACTTTAACGAATAATGTTGAATAAGAAGGATAATCCATGCGTCCGACTTCTTTGACAAGAGCTTCACCGGCAGTGGCGAAACGAAGTGTATATCCGACTTTAATGGGGGTGGATATTTTGTTATCTATGGTAATTAGTACGAGGTTTTTATCCTTTTTGAATATACCGTTAACCCATTTTTCATCATTATATTTGGAAGCCGTGAAGATTCTTGGCGTGGATAAGATAGCTTTTGAAGGTGGTTTCACGGCTTTAACGGGAACATTTACTGTTGATTTTTCAGTAGTTGTTTCTTTTTTCTTTTCGGATTTCGCACAACCGATGAGTACTGCAATAAGCGCAACAACAATAATGAATTTCTTCGAAAACATACTTTTATGCCTCCATATCATTTTATTTAATTTACAATATATAATTTTTAAAATCAAGTTTAATCTTAATTTTATTCTATTTATATCCCTTCTATTGGGATGTTCGGAAATCATAAATTACGGTAAATAGATGATTCGACAAAAGAATTCAAAAAGTACTGTGTAGTGAGTTTCTTTTTGATGGAAAGATTTGTAAGGTAGATGTGGGTTTGTCGGATTAAATCGTAATTCATGGCTTTTTGAGCCGCTTCTTCGAACGAATTATAGTATAAGGGGTATTCTTTACCTAGATATTCTTGAACAGGTTCGATGGGGTTAATTAACAATGGGGTATTACGTGCAATGCATTCGATTACGGTATTATTGGCACTGGAATCATAGAGATAGGCGAGTACGATATTTTCGCATAGGTACCGGTCATATTCGGAATCGGGAAGGAAACGGATAATTTCTGCGGTATCGTACATTTCATCTCGAAACGTGCCATTTTCCAAAAGTATCTCTTTTTCTTTCTGCATGAGTGGGGTAATACTGGGATGCTCGACATTGAGAAATACTTTTTTATATTGGGTTGGGGGGAGTATGTATATGGCATGAAGCATCCTGAGCCACCATCCAACCTGTAATATCTTTTTCTCTCTGTTTGAAGAAAATTTATCCCATGACCATGTATTAGAAGGGAATTCTGTGGGATGAAGAAGTGATTGAACGGGTATTTTTAATAAAGATTCGAGATTCTTTTGATGATACTGGGAAAGGGTAAATAATCCTTTGCAATAAGGTAAACTCTCTTTCCAGGCTTTGGATTGAAAGATCATATGGTTAGATTGCTCATAATGAAACCATTGGGGAACATTTGGAGGAACATGAATAAAACCAATCCAGGGATATTTGTGGGGTTTGATGCCTTTCGGGTTCCAACAGAAAGTACGTTCGATAAAGGTATCGAGATAGACGCCATCGGGATTGTGGAGTTGATTCATATGAGAAATGACATAATGCCATCCGCTTCTGTGCCTACCGTAATTAATGGTCATTTGTTCATTTAGATTAATCTTTCCCCGAAATTGCGTATTGGGGGAAGGGGATTCTTTTAATTTGTTCGATTCGTTAGAGCTTGGGGTTGAATTCTTGTCAATCCAACTTTTAAATGCGATAAAAGGGGAGAGTACTGTGCGTCCGAACTTATATGAATAACTATTTCGCGTTTTATGAAGCTGATGTTCCAATGTGGATATATACTGATGAATCTGGTGTATTTCGATTCCTTTACTTTGTATTTTTTTTACAAAATCTTTTAATGTTTCCTTCTTTTCAATCGATGTACCTGGAGCGAGAGCTGATTTAATATTTTTTTCCAGCAATTGTTCTTCAAGGGATTTTATTTTTTCAAATTGTTCCAGGGATTCATCGATAAAAAAGGAAATAATTTTCCTGAGCATTTCAATTCGTTTCAGGTGATCCAATGGGGGATAATCCTGGGGGGTATTCTTAATTTTATAAAAATACTCTTTGGTAAATGAAAAACAGCGAATGGGGTGTGATTGAAGGGCATTAAAAAGTGCTTCGATTTGTTCCTTGGACATATGGGAAATGATAAGTGTTCGGACGTTTTCTTCAATCTTATCGAATTTATCTGAAGGTAAACAATAATGAGAGTATTTTTCGATTTTGGCATCCTGGAAATTAACTCCCATATACCCGCGTTCTTGGAACAAATTTTCGATTTTTTCACGATAAGATTTATCCTGGGTCAAAAGGTTAATATCAACGATAAAATCGCTGTTGATAATGTTTTTAAGGAGTGCATCGAACCAGATGTAATAAAAAATAAAATACCGTTCTTCTTCGGAGTAGTTGGGGAGTAGATGTTTATAAAAGAGGAATTCTTTTTCAGGGTTGGAATTGTTAAAAGGGAATAAGGGTACTATCTTAGATAATGGAGCGAAATCGGGGTGATTGTAATTGGCATTTGCTGCAAGGAGGTCCATTAGGAAGAAATCATGGTAAGCAGTACGTTTATGTAATTCGATATAGGATTGCCATTGATCGCGGGGAGAACGGATGAGATAAAGATTTAATACCTGGTTGTAAAATTGTTTAAACCATTGAGCCCGAAAAGCTGTCCGGTTGAATTTTAGTACTGGAATTTTTCCTGTAGGATATTTTATGAGAGAATCGATATATTCAATTAATTGGGGGTTTTCATTATTGTTACAGAATTGATCGTAGCTGAATTCTTTTTTGAAAAAGGGAACTCCGGTTTGATTATCTTTTAGAAGAGGGATGTATTCCTGGAGGTAGTAACTTTCAAGGACAGGATGGTGAACGGCTTCAAAATCCCGGGTGAGCATTTCATCAATATTTTCAGTAGTCACCTGAGTAAGAACATGATGAAGGGGTTCATAATAACAATAATACCGGTCATTCTTCCTGAATTTATTCCACAGATAAGTGCTGCCGGTTCTAAACATGGAGTGTATAAAAATGGGTTTCTGAGTCATGGTTTATCGTAAATTTTTTGTTTTGATAAATGGGTTTTGCCTATAAAAGAATGGAGCTGAAAACGAAAAGATAAGGCTACCCTCCTTAATAATGCAGTACGAGGGAAATAAATCTTCCCCTGTTTTTCTCGGATTGAATCATTTATTCTCATTTTTTAAGAGGGGATAATAGCACACAATGGGTTTAAATTCAACCCTGTTTGCTTTTTATGTCATTTAAACT
>JAKAGC010000266.1 GCA_021817755.1 Acidobacteriota bacterium
CGACTGCGATATTCCAGGGACTATTGAGTTTGGTATCATCATCAGGACGAATTTTGGCTTTCAATGTCTTAACATCATGGACACCTGCCAGAACAACTGAATGAAAGGACAAATCTTTTCGTTCGCGTTTTTTTAAGTATTTGGCACGCAATATGCCAAGGAGATCTAATAATAAAGGATTATTGGAAGATTTATCTACTTCATCTATTAATAAAATAACTCTTCGGCTTGCTTTTTCTATGAAATTAGTGATAAAGTTGCTCAAGCTATTGAAGTTGGAAATTAATTCTTGATTATTAATAAAATCAATCAAGTCTTTCTCTCCTTTGAGTTTGATTGATTTTTTTATAAGGTCTATTAATGTAGAAATGAATAGATTTTGATCTGAGGTTGTTGTCGAATCAATTCCTTCAAAACTAATATCGATTACTAAGTAATCACCATTTTTTTTTAACTCTTGCTCGAGCAGGTAAAGCGTTGTTGTTTTTCCGTATTGTCGAGGCCGATTTATAACAAAATAATTTCCAAGTTCAACTAATTTCTTTATTTCGGCTATTTTTCTAGAGGTGTCTGCCATATAATGTTCTTCAGGGATACAAACACCCGTTGTGTTGAATTGCTTTTTCATTATTTCACCTGGTTCCGTTATAGTATATCAAAATACCTTTTGTAATTCAACCGCATACAATTGCACGTAAACCCTACAGTTCGACTTACTTATTTATCTTAATTTTATAATTTTTTAATTACTCTATCCGGTAAGCTGAATTAAAATGTTTTGTTTTAATTAGTCAACTTAAGTTTGAAATTCGGAAGATAAAATTTTCGGTCAAAAATGGCGGGAAAAATTATTTTATAAAGCATTGTTTACTCTCATCAATGATTTATTATTCCTCTTTTCCTGGCAATAGAGATTGACTTTTAATCAAAGAAATTATATATTAATTGAAACACTTTTGAAAAAAAAATGAGGTAAAACCATGTCTTCAATTCAAGGCTATATCGATTACCAGAGAAGAGAATATTGTAAAGATATTAAATGCCCTGTTCAGATGCTACTTGAGTCAAAAATAGAAGGTTCATCCGAATACGAGGAAGTTCGAAATACCTGTAAAGTGTCTTGTAAACACACAACCTATGAATTTCATCATTGGTTAATCCAGAAGGGATATTTGTTAGTTCGTCCCATTCCGTCTGAATAAACTCACGATCTTACCACAATATATAATATTTTAAAAAGGAGGATTTGAATATGGATTATGGAATGCAAAACCGGTTAAGCCGGGTAATAAAGAAAGATGGCCGTTGTATGTTTATGCCCATCGATCACGGTTATTTTTTAGGCCCCACCAGTAACCTGGAAAAACCCGGAGAAACCATTAAACCCTTGCTTCCCTATTGTGATGCAGTATTTTGTACCAGGGGAGTATTACGTTCATGTATAGACCCCACCGATGAAAAACCTATAATTCTTCGTGTTTCCGGTGGTCCTAGCGTTGTAGGTGAAGACCTTGCAAATGAAACCATTACCACCTCAATCCAGGAAATTATTCGTTTGAATGTTGCCGCTGTGGGTGTCTCTATTTTTGTTGGAAGCGATTATGAATCCCAAACCATTTCGAATTTAGCCGATATGATTAATGAATGCGAAGATTTTGGCATCCCTGTTATGGCTGTAACAGCAGTCGGTAAAGAAACTGAAAAACGTGAAGCACGCTTCCTGGCTTTGAGTTGCCGGATCGCTGCCGAAATGGGAGCCAAGGTTGTTAAAACCTATTGGTGTGCCAAAGATTTCGATAAAGTTGTCGAAGGATGCCCTGTTCCTGTTGTTATGGCCGGTGGTCCTAAGTGTGAAACCGAAAGAGAAGTCTTTGATTTTGTATACGATGGACTACAAAAAGGAGCAATAGGGGTGAACCTTGGTCGAAATATCTGGCAGAGTCCCTATCCTGTAGCAGTAGCCAAAGCCCTTTATGCAGTTATCCACGAAAACGCCACTCCTAAACAAGCTGAAGATATCTTCAATGAAATGAAGAATAAAAAATAATAGGTTCTTTTTATGAATAATACCATGAAAGTAGGAATGTATTATAATAACCGGGATGTTCGCGTCGAAGAAATGCAAATCCCCCGGATCGGTCCCGGTGAAATGCTTGTTAAAGTTATTTCAAGCGGTATCTGCGGCAGCGATGTTCTCGAATGGTACAGGATTAAAAAAGCTCCCCGTGTTCTCGGTCATGAAATTGCCGGTGATATAGTTGAAATTGGCCAAGATGTTAAAAATTACAAAGTAGGAGAACGCGTTTTTGTTTCTCATCATATCCCCTGTAATACATGCCGGTATTGTCTGAAAGGATTTCATACCGCTTGTGAGACTCTCCATACTACTAATTTTGATCCCGGCGGCTTTGCCCAATATCTTCGCGTACCTCAGCTTAATGTGGATAGGGGAGTCTTTGTTCTTCCTCCTGATGTTACGTATGATGAAGGTACTTTCGTTGAACCTCTCGGTTGCGTTATCAGAGGCCAACGGGTCGCTCAATTCAAACCCGGAGATAATGTTCTCATTCTCGGAGCTGGGATTTCCGGATTATTACATATTGCTGTTGCACGCGCGTTGGGAGCAGGAAGAATTCTTGCCACCGATATCCATCCTGCCCGTTTAAAAGCGGCAATAGACATGGGCGCTGATGCCGTCATTCATGCTAGCGAAGATATTCCCTCCTGGGTATTAAAAGAAAATGATAAACGGAAAGTTGATCTGGCAATTGTTTGTACCGGTGCCTTATCTGCATTCAAGCAAGCCATGAATTCAGTCGATAGGGGAGGTGTCATACTCTGTTTTGCCACTACCGAACCCCAGGTAGAAATACCTGTTCCTATGAACGAATTCTGGAGAAATGAAATTAAAATGATGCCCTCTTATGGCTGTGCTCCTCTCGATGCAGTTGTTGCAATAGATCTTATTCGTACCAAACGGCTTCCCCTTGAAAGAATGATTACTCATAGATTACCTATGAATCAAATCGGTCTCGGTTTCCAACTTGTTGCCGATGCCGGTGAATCCATAAAAGTTATTATTGAACCGAATCGATAAACGATTTCATTAGACTTCGTCGACCAGGACCCCCTTTTGTAAAAGGGGGCCCTGGACCCACCTAAAATTTTTTTTTAAATTTTATTCTCATTAAAATATACTCTTACACCCAGGCCTTGTTTTTTCACGAGATAGGATTTATTTGATTTAATAGGTGTATCCTTTCATCGTGCGCACTGAGTACCCACGTTTTTTTTTCAATTTTACCGTTATTTCACGGAAACGGTTTCGCTTTGTTTTATCTTTAGGAGAAAAACGAATTAAATATTGTGCTTTGATATCTTTTCTAATTTCCTGGTATACTTTTTGAACCTGTTCCATGTCGTCCAATAAAAATGTTATACCTCCTGAAGTAGAGGATATTTTTTTCAGTAAATCCTGGTACTGATCGCTTCCTTCCATGTAATTCTTTTTACCGATCGAATAAATAACCGCATTGGAACGCTGAACCATTTTGATTAGTGTATAGGGATCGATCGATGAACTGTTGTCCTCTCCGTCTGAAAGGAGGATGATAATGTTATGTCCGATGTTCCCTTTAAGAATTTTGATACTATAAGCCACTGCATCATATAAAGCCGTCGCTCCGAATGGGAATGCAACCGAAATCGCGTTTTCCAATTCCGATAGATTATTGGTGAATTCGTTATCCTCAAATACTTCCTGGTTAAAAAAGACAATTATCGCTTTGTCTTCTTTTCCCATCAGTTCTCTTAGGAAGCTTTTGGCAACGGTTTTCACATTTTGAATTTTATCTTTCATAGATGAACTGATATCGATTAGTAATACAAGATGGAAATTCGCCTTCCCGCTTGTGCTGAAATAGGAGATTTGCTGAGGTACGCCATCTTCCATAACTATGAAGTCATCCTGCTTCAAAGTTGAGACATAATTACCGCTTCCGTCAGTAACAGCAACCGGAAGAACCACTTGAAGAACATCTACTTCCTGTGCATCATCCAGGTGGTAGGAAAATATTTCTTTCCTGATAGGTGCAGCATTTTTTAATGCTACCATAACTTCGAGTTTCCTGTTTTTCGGAGATTGACCGAAATCATAATTAAACTTGTAAGGGGGATTTGAAAACTCTTTGATTAGCCGGCCATCCAGGTAAACTGAAACAACTTGAAGCATTTCCGTTTTTATATTTTCCAGTTTTATTTCAATCATCTGGATTCCTACCCATAAATCATCATTTTGGGGAGATACGAAGTATGCCCTCTCTTTTTCAGCAAATGCCGGTACTGTTAAAAAACTTATTCCCACTATCAGTGCGATCAAAAAATAACCCACAGGTTTTATCGTTTGCTTTTTCATTTTAGTTTTAAATTTCCCTCCTTTTTTAAGAGTTTAACCAATCCGTTGAGGTGCGAATTATTAAATATATCGAAGATAAAGTATGATGTCGAATAATCATTTTGGTGGTTTTGCCGCAAAAAATTTTTCGCTGTATTCTTCAAATACATGAAGAGGAATTGTCCCAGGAATCCTGGGTTTAATTGTTTTTTATAGAGGTGATAGGACAATTTCATTTTGTATTCGTCGATCATATCTCCACCCAACCATCCGGAAGAAAGATAATTCCCCATCTCTTGCGGAAATAAGGGGATATCTTTTGGGGTCAGGTTTCCAAATGTATTGGGATAGATATTACCCAATATATCGGATTCCCTGATCAATTCTGCTGCCAGCGGTTCCTTTTTGTAAGGCTCTAACTGTGGAATGAAGGTTACAGGTTGTGGATATTCTCTTCCCTCGAATAGTGGAGATTGAAATATTTTTTTTCCAATTTGATAAAATTCATTGAAATAAAGATTTATTTCTCCTGAAATTCCTCCCATATAATCCATTGCCGTACGGTAATGATATCCGGCCAGTGTTGTTTGAAATATGTATCGAATATCTGATTTCAGTTTATCATCCGTGCTTTCCTTAGCCATGCGGAGAATTTCCATTGCCGTTTCTATTAAAAGTGCATTGTAAGTGATACTGTCTTCCGCTTTTACTGTTGGGAAAAGGCGAATAATATTGCTTATCAAGCCCTGGATATGGGCCGGGTTATGCTGGGAAAGTCCCCTGAATAAATGTTCCTGCCATCGCCTAGCAAAGGTGATATTTAATCTAGAAAGCGGGCCTTTCAAATAAAATTCCGACATATCATTTTCAGGGATACGCGGACGTACCGACCGAAAATTATAATTATCCCATAAAGAACGCCCGTTTAATCCCCGGATATCGTGTAATCTTACAAAATTCGGATTTAAAAAGGATTTTAATTTTGCATCCTTTGCATTGACAGCATAAGCCAGGGCCATCAAGTGGTCTCCCATTTGATAAAACAGGTAGTTTTCTTCGAGCCCTTTTTTTAGTTTTTCCAATTCTTCTTTGGGGGCTCCAAGGTGAACCTTTTTTATAAATTCTTTTACTGAATTTTCAAATTTATCCTGTGAATAGGTATTGATTCGATTTCTTACACTTTTGGGCGCGTCATCGCTGATCCCGGGGACAGGGAATTCCAGGAAAACTTCATTTAATTCGGAGCCTACTTTAGTTGTATTGGGCGGTTTTACTATTAATCCCTGTTCCAATCCTTTATTAAATTTTAAGAGTGATTCGAACGAGCAAACTTCCTGCGATTGAAGAATTTCTTTTATCGTGTTTTCGAACATCTCATGAAGCGAATAATCATATTTTACTCCTCCCATAACGAAAGTTCTGTCGTTGATGCCCGAAATTAGTACATCCGTCAGTGTGGGGAATCGTTTCCCGATTTCAAGCCGGGTTTTAAAAAAATTAAATAATCCCCTGTAGAATTCATCTTTATTATCCATCGGTATATCGCATAGTTCCGTAACACATGCATCATAATCGAACCGATCCGGGGCATAATTCGCGGTAAATGACAAAATTTCGAATAATGACTGATATATCCGGGTATACAATTCTTCATCTTTATTATCATAACCGCTTAACTGTCTAGAAAGAACGAACA
>JAKAGC010000267.1 GCA_021817755.1 Acidobacteriota bacterium
GAATGGGTAAAACGCGATAATCTCAAACCCCACGATATTCGAAATATTGAAAATATCATGTTCAATACCACACGCAATAAAGGATTTTGCTTCTCCGATGAAAGCATAAAATTAAGTATCGAATGGTTTCAATCCGAATACAGTTTTCATCCTACCACCATTCAACACCGGATGTATTTCCTTCAACGTTGGTGGTATTTCGACAAGTACATATCCCTATTCAGAAAAAACTATATCGATATTTCTGCCAATGAATATAAAATTAAGAAATTCATGAAATGGATCGATATGTGGGAACCCGCAAATAAAAAATCCCTGTCGAAAAATTTATCGAAATTAAAAGAGCTTTATCCCCAGTACAGTTACCTCTGGAGAATATCCAATTAAGATTTTCTTTATTTCTTATAAACTGAAGTAATCTTAGAAGATATCCCGCCGCGGCTCGTAAAGGATGCTTCAACTGTCATTTCTACAGGTTCCAGAACTTTTACCAGATGATTCAGAATCATAGGCGTTAAATTCTCATAATAAATACCTGTATTCCGAAATTGCAGAAAATAATATTTAAGAGATTTCAACTCGACAATATATCTGTCCGGGAGATAGTGGATACGGATTGTCCCGAAATCCGGTAAACCGGTCTTCGGACATAATGAAGTAAACTCAGGATTATCGATTTCAACCCATGTCCGGTTATCCGTATTTTGAAAGGGTATCGCTTCCAGTATTTCAGGCGATATAAACGAGGCATCCTTTCTTATATCACACAAATAATTAATAATACTATTCATATTAGTTTTACCTTTGGAATCGGTTTTCATTTGGAACTCCTTAGTTATCGTTAAATTCCGCTTAAACTCTTTTAAGAGTTATATTATACGATATTCTCGAGCATAGGTAAAGATATTTTTTTTAGCAAGCTAATTTAATTAGAAAAAAGTTGAAATACACCATTATTTCTTTTATAATAAGAAGATCAAATATTTTTCATCAAAGGAGATATTTATGAGAATGATGCAGGCTATGAAAATCAAAACCAAGCTCAAAATACCTATCTATTTCCAGGTAATGTTAATAATAGTAATCGCCCTTCTGCTCCTGTATTTTAATAATATGAACCGCCGCTCTGAAACCGGTAAAGGAATCCTGGATAAAGTCACAGCCGAAACAAGGCAAATGTCGTATTCAATCGATGATTTTTTAAAAAGAAAATTATCTTTGGATGAAATTTCTTCTTTTCATAAAAAAATCTCTGAGCTTCTGGTAGCCAACAAAAGTATATTTTCCGATGAAACCAAACTCGAAGATTTTAACGGTCTTGTTTCGCTATTTAAGGATATTGACGGCATCTATCAGCAAAACAATTCCATTGAGAAAAAGGTTTTCGATTTGACCGAAATCTCCCTCACCCAATCCAATGATTATATTCGGCTAATGAGTCAAAGGCTTGCAGATAAAAATCTTCAAAATACGGTTTCCACATTACAGCGTTTGGTAATAAACGGTGCAAATATCAATACCAATGCCAATTATAATGTGCGAGTATTATTCCTCAAAGCAAAAGAAAATATCGAAAACAGCCCCCGTTTATTCTCCTTCCTCGATGATGCCATCGCCAATTCCAAGAATGATGAAAAACGCCTGCTTAATACTCCTTTTGTCGAATTACCCAGGAAATCCATAGCCGCAGATACCGAAATCAAACAAATCTCTACAACTTTTGTTGAAAATTCAAAGAAAATAGATACACTTAAAAGCGACTTACTTAATCGCTTCAATAACGTATTCTCCTATGTAAAAGACCTCGAAGCCCAAATGCTTAATTCCTCCATCAATGCTGCCAAGAATATATTCTTAAATCTATTACTCATCGTAGGAGTTATCGGTTTAATCATTATAATCATCGGTTTCCGTGTCGCACGTCAAATAATCGATCCATTAAATAAATTAAATAAACATGCTCATGAACTTGCCACTGAAAATGTCGATATGTCCAAACGCATCGAAATCCATTCCAACGATGAAATCGGTGAGTTATCCGGTTGGTTTAATAAATTTCTCGACCGGCTCGAGCAATTGATTTTAAAAGTTAAAAAGAGTTCAGATGAGCTTTCCCGCTCTACCGAAGACATCGCATCAGGTAGTGAAGACCTTGCCGTAAGAGCAAGTGAGCAAGCCGCTTCTATTACCGAAACCTCCACAACCGTCGAACAATTCGCATCTTCTATCCGGGAAAATACCGAAAACTCAGTTGAAGCAGATATGATGCTCAGTCAGTTCAATTCCGAAATTCGGGAGAAAAGCACACTCATTGAAAATGTTACATTTACAATGACGGAAATTTACGATTCCAGTAAGGAAATCGACAATATCATTAAAGTCATCAACGATATTAGTTTCCAGACCAACCTGCTCGCATTAAACGCCGCAGTTGAAGCCGCCCGCGCAGGAGAAGCCGGAAGAGGTTTCGCCGTTGTTGCTGCTGAAGTACGAAACCTCGCTCAAAAAACAGCCGAATCCTCAAAATCAATTCAAGAAATCGTTCTTCGGAACGTTGAATCCACCCAAAAAGGAATGGAACTGGTAAAAGATACATCCGTCTTTTTCAATGAAGTTGTAGGCGTCATGAACGATATCGTTCAGAAAATCGCCAATATCACCAATATATCACGCGGTCAGGCTTCTTCCAGTGAACAGATCAACCATGCCATCAGCCAGATGGAAAATGTGAGCAATGAAAACGCACGATTAGTGGATCAGCTTTCCAATGCCGGAAAGAATGTGAAAATCAATACTGTTGAATTACTACAACTCATGAGTGAATTCCAGGCAAAAGCCACCCCAACTGCAAAAACATCGACATCAAAAGTACAAGTTGAAAAAACCGTAAAACCGTCCCCTTCAAAAGAGAAACCCGCTGCTCCTACTCCACCAAAAAAGAAAGAGACACACCCCACACCTGTAAAAGAGACCAAACCCGTACAATCCAAACCCGCACCAAAACCTGAGAAACCTGCACCCAAACCTGAACCTTCCGTTTCAAAAGAGGATGATTTCTTCGGTAATACCGATGAAGACGGATTTGAAGAATTCTAAAAATAGAATTCCATTCACCAGATACATGAATAATACCGGGAACCCATTTTAATCAGGGTTTCCGGTAATCCCAAAAATAAATCAACGTGAAACCAATCAATATTCCAACCCTAATGGGCGTCGGTTCCATTTTATTATGGAGTACAACCATCGCTTTCCTCAGAAGTATTTCCGAGAAAAACGGCGCTCTCGATACAGCAGTATTTAATATGCTTCTCAGCGGTATTTTCCTTTTTCTCATTCAATTTATCGTTTATAAAAGAACTCTCTTTAACCGGTTAAAATCCCTTCCCCTTTCCTATTTTTACAAAGTTGCCATTTTTATGATTATACACATGTCGCTCCTTTATTCCGCTGTCGGAAATGCCAAAACTCGTGAAGCAGTCGTCGTAGTAGGAATTATCAATTATTTATGGCCCGGGTTTACATTCTTGTTTTCCGTTCCAATCTTAAAAAATAAAGCCAGGTACAGTTTACTCATTAGCGGAATAATCATCGCATTTAGTGGAACAGTCGCCGCAATGCTCGAAGGAAACCGTTTATCCCTTACAAGTATATCTCATTCATTAAAAAGCGATATCCAGCCCTTTTTATTTACCCTTGGAGGCGCTGCAGCCTGGGCAATTTATTCCAATATGACCCGGAAATACACCATTAAAGATGACGTAACCGCAACGCCCGTTATATTTCTTATAACAGCTCTATTCTTAACCCTAATCATGTTATTAAAAGGAGAGGTTCCTGCATTGCATATCCAGGGGAAGCAGTACCTCGAGCTTGCATATCTCGTTATATTCCCCACATCTGCTGCGTATGTATTTTGGGATAGGGCTATGAAAAAAGGAAATAAAAACCTCGTTGCAGCATTATCATATGGAATTCCACCTCTTTCCACATTAACCAGTTGTCTTTATCTTGGAGTCAAAATAGGATTTGGATTAGTAGCTGCGGCAATATTAGTAGTAATCGGAGCAATTCTCTGTCGGTATTCCATAAAATGAGAGCATTGATTTTTTATTGATTAATTTTTGTAAGACTCAACACCAGAAATGTTCAGATTTGTTGTTATTTTCTTTAGTATTGATGGATTTTTTGTCAGACCCCTTTTATAAAAGCGGTCCGACACCCCCCAAAATTTTTTATAAACCAAACAACATAAAAAGCTTCCCCCGAAATATCAATACAATCCGCTTCCATAAATCAGTGTATCTGATATATTAAAACGGGAATTATAATTGTCGCCAGAGGGAAAAAGTAATTGTCGTTAGTCAGATGGATATAAAAACCAAATGCTGGGTTATATTATCTATGTATATACAAAATCCTTTTATAGTAAAAGAGACATGTGAAACGGTGTCCAAGTTTACTGAATTGTTGGAAACATAATTCAACTTTGCCAATTTTCAAGAATTTTTATCACCTCGGATAAGCTATTAACAACCTCGTTAATTAGCTGATATCCTTGGTGAACGAATGGTGCTGAACGATCCACTCTGATTAATTCAAATGCTTTATCTAATTTACTGCTTGGTAAATGTGCATCTGCGTGTCTCAACTCGTATACGCCTACCAAAGGAGTAATAATCTTTCTAATGAAGTCTGGTGGGTTTTGCAATGTCAGTAAATTCTCTAGTGACTTCAAGGAACCCAATTGGGTATCTTTTTTAGGGGGAGCAATTGATTGCATTGCTTCCGAATCCAAGCTATCCGCTGTTAAACGTGCCAAGTCTTTTGCTAGTGCATAAAATGAATCTTGGTCAATAGCTCTGAATCTATGAGTTTTAATTAATATGTTCGATACTTCCTCATGATCTTTAAAAAGTTTTATTCCTAATTTTGCTTTTGAATATTTATTTGTTTGTTTAATTGCTTTTTTAAGTAAATTTTCTGGTGCAGAAGTGTTGGCAGGTTCCGCCCTTACTTGTGAAGCCAATAATTCAGTAGAAACTCCACCTTCAGGGGTTGTGTTATACCCTGCCCATATTTGCTGTTGCCATTCAGGAAGCCGTCCGATATCTTTAGCGAAAACATTTATCAAACCAAGATCATTTACTCCAAAACGTACTTCGTATCCATATAAGCATGACACAGAGCCAGTTTGTGCTGTATAGAATGAGAGAGTACTTCCTCTTTTTTGACATAAAGCCATAATTAGTTCAGGTTTAAACCACAACCATTTTCCAGAATTAATAAGCTCTTTTCCGCAAATTTTTGTGTTGCAGGCATCTATTTTAAAATACACATTAGAGGGAAGCTCATCACCGCGAACAATAGGGCTTTGTTGACTTGACTCAATTATTTCATTTCGCCAAAGTTCGCCTTTAACCATATACAGATTTCTTCTCTGAAACTCACATTCCCAGGATTTACTCCTTATATTTTCATTAGTAGGAAAATTAGAAATATCTGGAACATCATCTTTTTCATCCACATCCATACGTGCTATTTGGATTACCGACATTTTATCGCCATCACCCTCGGAAATTGGTATTATATTACCCTCCCACTCTTCTAATTCATTGTTTTCAGAGCTTAACCCATCTGCCCACGAAATGGAAGAGGCATCCCCAACAATTTGAAATCTGCAATAATAGTGAGTCATATATAGTGCCATGTCTCTAGCGCACAAATAGTCTTTTAAATATTGAGATTTAATTTCTAAAAGAATCGGTTTTCCCTTAGGTGTTTCTTGAAGCCGAGCTACTTCAGCATATCCATCCCGAGGCCGAACCCACGAATTGCCTTCGCGTTTCAATCCAAGAGATAAAACCAAGTCTTGATTTAGGTGCCATAAGTAAGGGGAGTTATCACGAAATGTTTGCTCAAGAACAAGGTGTATAGCATAAATATTACTTTGATTATCATTATACATCTCAGCAGGTATATAAGAACTGTTTTCGAAATAACCAATATGTGAATGATTGTTTCCAATATCCATCCATCCTAATTTCTTCGATTCTTCAATATCTTTTTTTAGTACAGCGATAGAGC
>JAKAGC010000268.1 GCA_021817755.1 Acidobacteriota bacterium
ACAGGTCAGTCAGGATATAAAACGGTTGATGGATATCAATTGTTTTAGAGGAAAAAGACATAAAATGGGACTCCCTGTGAGAGGACAACGAACTAAAACGAATGCCCGCACTCGTAAAGGGCCGCGTGGTTCGATGATTAAGAAAAGGAAAACGTCGGAAACGACTGCATCGTAAGATCGATGGATTAATGGAGGAATCTTATGGCTAAGAAAAAGGAAAAAAAACGAATTCGTAAAAAAGAGAAGAAGATAGTATCTTCAGGGATACTCTATATCCATTCCACGTTTAATAATACCATTATAACCGTAACCGATAAAACCGGGAATGTTTTAACCTGGGGTTCCGGCGGTGTAGTGGGATTCAAAGGGTCGAGAAAATCAACTCCTTTCGCTGCTCAGTTAGCTGCTGAGAAAGTATTGAAAGATGCTGAAAATTTCGGTATTCAGACCCTGGACATCCGTGTTAAAGGACCCGGTGCCGGACGTGAAAGCGCTATCCGGTCTGTTGGGGCTACAAAATTCAAAGTGAAATCCATTAAAGATATCACTCCCATTCCTCATAACGGATGCAGACCCAAGAAAAAGAGGCGAGTATAGGAGCTAGGAGGTAGAAATTATGGGAAAATATATAGGACCCTTGTGTCGATTGTGCAGAGCTGAAGGAACAAAACTCTTCCTGAAGGGTAAACGATGCTTAACGGATAAATGTGGACTCGAAAGACGAAACTACCCTCCCGGTAACAGAGGAAAAAAAGTTACCTTTAAAAAATCAAATTATAAAGTTCAATTAAGAGAAAAACAGAAAGTGAAACGCTTCTACGGTGTAGGAGAACAGCAATTCCGTGTTGTTTTCGGTAAAGCGTCTCAGAAGAAAGGTATTACCGGCGAAAACTTACTTCAATCATTGGAATTACGCCTGGATAATGTTGTCTATCGCATGAATTTTGCCTATTCTCGTACTCATGCTAGACAATTGATCCGTCACGGACATATCCTGGTGAATAAAGAGAAAGTCTCTATACCTTCATATATATTACGTGTCGAAGACGAAATTTCTTTTAAAGAGAAATCGATTCAGAATCAAAATATCAACGCCATGCTGGAAGATGTTAAAGGATTAGTTGAAATTCCCGAATGGTTGATCGTGGATCATGAAAAGCACCTGGGCAAAGTCAATAGTATTCCAACACGGAATGACGTATCTATCCCGGTGGAGGAACATCAGATCGTCGAGTTGTACTCAAAATAAGGAGGATTATGATGGAATTTACGTATCAACGACCTCGGAAGCTGGATGTCGAAGAATTGACTCCCACATATGGTCGATTTTCCGCGGAACCCTTTGAACGTGGGTATGGTAGTACCATTGGTATTGCATTGAGGCGGGTCCTCTTATCTCTTATTGAAGGAACTGCTATCAGTGCCATCCGGATTGATGGCGTTCTCCATGAATTTGCTTCTATTCCTGGAGTTTATGAAGATGTCTTAAATATCATTTTAAATTTAAGAAATATCCCATTTAAACTGAATGGAAATGAACCTAGAACACTCCGGATTGAACAGAGTACCGCCGGGGAAATACTCTCGGGTCATATTCTTACCGACAATAGCGTAGAAATACTGGACCCCAATGTTCATATTGCCTACCTGGAAGAAGGCGCTCAATTTAAAGCCGAAATCATTGTAAAAAAAGGCAGTGGATTTCAATTGGCTGAACAAAATTATGAACCTTCTATGCCGGTGGATTTCATCGCTGTGGATTCCAACTTTAACCCCGTTGAAAAAGTGAAATATTCTGTCGACCCTGCCAGAGTCGGGAAACGCACCGATTATGAAAAATTAACACTGGAAGTTTGGACTAATGGGAGTATCTCTCCCAAGGAATGTGTATCCCTTGCAGGGAAAATCCTGAGAGACCATCTGACTATCTGCCTGGATTACCAGGATCGTGATAAGTTTATTCCCACTGATGAGCAAGAAAAAGGAACCGGTATTGAAGGTAAGTATGAAGTACTGGAACGAAATGTTGAATCTATGGGATTATCCGTTAGAGCTCTCAAATGTTTGAAAAAACTGGGTGTTGATTATATTTTTGAACTGATCGAAAAAACTGAACATGAACTGCTCAATTCTAAGAATTTTGGGAAAAAGTCTCTTGAAGAAATCATTGCTAAATTAGCAGAATACGAAATGGTCCTGGGACAGAAATTGCCTGAAAACATTAAAACAGACCTACAAGAACGTTTGTCCAAAGGGAAAACCGAAAGAACTGACGATGACGGCGATGATGATGACAATAATGATACAGATGATTAAGGAAAAGGAGTAAAGCATGAGGCATTTAAAAGGCGGTTTCAAACTAAGAAGAAACCCATCGCATCGAAAATCACTGCTGAGAAATTTAACTGCCAGTATAATCGAAAAAAATAGGATTGAAACCACTATAGCCAAAGTGAAAGCAGTCCGACCCATCGTGGAAAAATTGATTACTATGGGGAAATCCGGTACTCTTGCCGATAAACGACGAGCGCTGGCTTATTTATATAGACGGAAAACTGTCAAAATCCTGTTCGATGAAGTCGCTCCCCGTTTTATGGATAGAGCTGGTGGTTATACTCGCATTATCCATACCGATTTCAGGAAAGGCGATGGAGCTGAACTGGCTATTCTGGAATTTACTGATTACATTTTCCAGCAGAAAGAAAAAAAAGCAAAAGATAAATCCAAAGCTAAAAAATAGGTAAATGTGTTCATGTTAGTGTGCCGGGTTGATGGCAACTTATTAATTCTACCTTCACCCGCCACTAACAAAAAACATTTATGGGATATTTCCATTATCGGGCGGGCATAACTCAATGGTAGAGTATCAGCTTCCCAAGCTGGATGTTGCGGGTTCGATCCCCGTTGCCCGCTTTTTGTTATTTTAAACATGCCATTATTTAAAAAAAATGAACCAAAAAATATTAATCGCCCGGAAATTATTAAACCAAAAACTGTAGCTCTTCCTGAATCACGATCGAATGAATCCAGTCGCTCTGTTGTTGGTAAAACTGTCCATATTAAAGGTAATCTCTTTGCAGAAGAGGAAATTCTTGTTTTGGGACAGGTTGAAGGTAAACTCTCCGGGAAAAATCTTGTTATAGTCGGAAAAACCGGCATTGTAAACGCTGATATCGATGCTCGCGAAATTATTATAAAAGGCACTGTCAACGGAAATGTCAAAGGAAGTTATAAAGTTGAAATCGTCCCGGATGGCGTTTTGAATGGAAATATACTTTCTTTACGTGTTGTTCTTTCTGAGGGTGCTATTTTCAAAGGAAATATCGATATGACATTGAAAGAAGATAAGAATTCATAGTAATTTATTACATGACTTATCTGTATATATATTCAGATTTTTGATTTATGACTCAGACATCAAATTGGTTTTTATTATGGGATAAAGAACCTTTATCCGCCGAAACTAATATGGCTCGTGATGAATTCTTTTTCGATGCCTGCCATAGAAAAAAAATGGGGATACTCAGACTTTATTCATGGAAAAATCCTACCTTTTCTATCGGTGTATCTCAACGTTTTTTAAAAGCAGTGAATATTGAATTCATTTCAAATCATAATTGTTCTTATGTGAGAAGAATAACCGGAGGTAAGGCTGTTTTACACCATAATGAAATAACGTATTCAGTTATATCTTCGGAGGATTTTTTTTTTAAAAACAATGATCTCTATCGTTCCTATCTGTTGATTTCTCGTATTCTAGTGCAGGCATTCCAAGCTATTGGGCTTGATGCATATCTATCACAAGGAAGTCCTTCAAGTCTTTCAAAAAGCAACAATCCCTGTTTTTCTTTCCCTACCCCCAATGAATTAGAGATTGGTGGAAAAAAAATCGTTGGCTCTGCCCAAAAAAGAGATAAAATTGCATTACTTCAACATGGTTCTATTCCTATCTCCATGGATTATGACCTCTATGCCGGTGGAACTCGAAACTCACCCGAATTTATACGAAATAGCATGACAACGCTTTCAGATGTAACTACTCACTCCGGTGAAGATTTATCAAGAGCACTTATCGATTGCTTTCAATCGACTTTAGGTGTTCGATTGGAGGCCTATGAATTTAATCCTGAAGATTCTAATATCTTGGGGGAAATCGAAAAGAAATACGCTTCATACGATTGGAATCACCGTATTTAGCTTTTTCTTTTTTTATCTCTCTATTTTTCCTTCTAATTATGAAATCCAATTTCATACTGTAAAAATTCACAATAAATTAGACTATTCAGCCCTTGAAAAATTGGGGATAAAAAAAATTATTTTTCGTGTGTTTCAGGATGAGGAAAATGAAGGGGGGCTTTATTTTACGAATTCAAAATTCAAGGTAATAGAACCATCTCTTGAAAAACTAATCGATGAATTCGATTTTAAAAAACTCCAACTCTGTGCATGGATGATGACCCGTAAGTTTAATTGGATTGAGGATTCGTCAATAATGGATTATGAATTCGTGGGATCGAGCGTTGATGAAAAACCTGAGGATTCACTACGCCTTATTCGAAAATTGGATATTTTTAATCCTCAAGCAGTTGATATGATTATTCAAACTTATAAAGAACTGGCTTCACATAAAATAAATGCAATTCTTATTCAGGATGATTTGATATTGAGATATAATGAAGGGTTCTCTCGATGGGGGAAATTAAAATTTCAAATGGAAACTGGAGTTCCTGCTGTTGAAAAGCTGATGATGCAAAAAGATTCTCCCTATAATCTTGCTTGGAATCAAATTAAAGTGAAACAGGTTTGTAAAGTTCTTCGGCAGATTGTTGATGCCTGTAAGCGTGTGAATTCTAATATCAAGATAGGAATTAATGTTTATTATGAGACACCTATATCAGATAGAAAAGCAGAAGCGTGGTATGGTCATAATCTAAAAGCAATTGCAGAATCAGGAGTTGACTATATTTATTTAATGTCTTACCAGCAACAAATAAAGGATGAGATGAAGCTCAATGACGAAGATACACGTTCATTATTTAAACAAATCGTCGACCAGGCGTTCCAGATATGTAAAGAGAAACTGATTGTAAAAATTCAGGTAAGGGATTGGAAAACCTCTGAACGCATTCCGGCAGATGAAATAAATCTTTATTTAAAGCTTATCCCGGAACAAGTAGAACATATCTGCTTTACCCCGATTCTACCTACAGATATGGAATATTTACAGGACATTTTATTGAAGAATGATCAAATTATGAGGAAAAATGAGAAATTGGAAAATTAATATAGGAAATTTCTTCTTCAAATATCGTTCATTTACACCAATTCCGCTAATTCTTGGGGTTTTTCTTTTATTTAAACCTGTGAAAACCGGAAAAATTGATTTTCTTATTGATATACTGGGCATAAGTATATCGATTGTTGGAGAGATATTGCGCATCCTTGCAGTCGGATATTCGTTTACTGGGACTTCCGGGCGAGAATCGTATTTGAGAGCAGATAATTTAAATACATCCGGGATTTACTCTATAACAAGAAATCCTTTATATATCGGCAATTTTTGTATTTTTACAGGGCTTATAATTGTATATTCAAATTTTTTAGCACTGGGAACGTTCGTATTTTTTTTATTTTTCCAATACTATTTTATTATCCTTGCTGAAGAAAATTATCTGCTTAGTAAATATGGCAAATCCTATAATGAATATCGAAGCAGAGTTAATCGAATATTACCGTCTTTTGGAAAGTATATTCCCAATCGAAACCGATTTGATATGCAAAAAGTGATTTATAAAGAAAACGATTCAGTTTTTAATATGCTGGTGATGTTGGGTATTGTATTAGTAATAAAAGAATTTAACAATAAAGAGAAAATAGCAAATCCGATTTTTTATATAATGGCTGGGATTTTATTGTTTGGTAGTTACATTTTTGTTAAAATTCAAAAAAAAAAGCGCCATACCAAAAATTGAAATCCAAAATTAAATAAATCAAAATAAAGAACTTCATTCGGTATGGCGCCGTGTGAATTTTAATTAGTAATTAAATTACCATTACCTTAAGGCTGAATACAAAAAATGTCAC
>JAKAGC010000269.1 GCA_021817755.1 Acidobacteriota bacterium
GACGCGGACAGTGGAGTTGTTTTTATCGGTTGATATAACAATTCCGCTTCCCATTATAACAGGGGGGAGATCCTTGCGATAGATTTTGTACAGTACCAGCCAATCACCACGAGAAAGCTGATTGGAGCCAATATCAACAGTGACATAGTAATCGGTTTCCGCTGAGTTTCGATCCACTTCCAGGTATAAATTCATAAATACTACCTGGCCTTTTACCTGTGAATTGGGAAGCCGGCATAATTTAATATTTATCGGTTTTTGCTTGGAAGTTGTTTCCGGTTTGTAAGGTACTAGAAAATCACCCGTAATTACGGGATGGCAATTTTGCTTAATAAATACTACTGCTCGATCTTCATATACGCATTCGATTCTGGCCAGTCCTTTCCTGATATACAACCGGCCCAAGGTCTTACCGTTTACTTTATTATCGATTTTATCCCCTTCTCCCACAATCATGAATATCTGGTTCTCTTTGATACCGAATTGGCTTCCTTTGTTTATATAAACTTTATCATTTTGAGAGAAATTTGTTTTAAATATTTCTTCCATCTCTCCACCGGTAATTAAAATTGATTTATCCATTTTATCTTTGATGGAATAGGAACAGAGAGAATCGGTTTCATCCAGGACCAGAACCTCACCCAATTGAGTTACGGAGAGTTCGAATTTTTTCTTTACTTCTTTTTTTTGTGCAAATACTACGACCCCCATTAGCATAAATATTATAAAAACCAAAAAGAAACGTTTTATTCTCATTGTTATCTCCTGAATTATTTTTCTTTTTTATTTTTATCTTTTAGTTCTTTCAGCCTTGTAGAAGCGGTTTTAAACAATTCAGATGCCGGGTATTCCTCAATGAGCCGTGAAAACGCTAAAATAGATCGGTTAAAATCGCTCATATCGGCATAAATCACTCCAATTTTATATAAGGCCAAGTCTGCTTTTTTACTAAAAGGAAAATACCTATAGATCAAATGAAAACATCTTAATGCTTGCTCGGGCTGATTTAATTTCATATACGATTCACCCTGCCAATATAGAGCATTATCTACAAGATTATCATCTTTAAATTGATCCGTTAAACTCGATAATAATTTTATTGCTTCTGCATAGTTATTATCTTCATAAGATTTGTAGCCGTCTTTATAGATTTTATCCGAGTCTTCTTTATCTGTAGCTTTTTCGACAGGTTTTGATTCGGAATTGATTTCAGAGGAGTTATTGGGTTTGTTTCCTACTTGACCTTCAAGCTTTTTTATCCTGTTGGAATCCCTTATCTGATTTTTTTCAAGTTCATATAACTGTTCATTAATTCCAGTAATATCTTTGGTAACACGTTTCCCTGATGTACTACGACATCCACTGAATACAAGGAGGCACAAGACGCATATAGTAATTGTTTTCTTAATCATGATACCATTTTAATAGAATAAAAAAGTTTTTTTGTCAAGCATTTTAACGGAAGAATTTTCAAAGAAGTGCAAAAAGTGGATTTTTTGATGGTTTTTTGAGGTAAATCGTTTAAAAAATCTAATTGAATTATTCATGAGAAATAGTATATCACAGTTTCGGGTTTAATGCACTTATCCGGTATTAAAAATAAGGAAAGATGTATCAAAGTGATTGACATTTTGTTATGGATTGAATACAATACAGAAATGGATCTTATTTTGAATGAAAACGAAATTGCAGAATTGAAGAAGCTGCTGAGGGATAAGCATGCGAAAGTCCCAGTCAGGAGATTAAAATCTTTCCTGAATATTATTGCAGATTCTAATATATTATTTCTTGTTCCTCAGCAGCGAGCGCTTTTGGTTAAGTTACTGGAGAATTGGGAAACCACAAAAAAAAAAGAAGTAATTATGCTGGAAGAACTAAATCCTGGGAGTATGCCGACTACAGTTATTCTCGGTGTTTTAGCAGAAGATTGGGCAGGGATGTCCAATTCCATTCTGGGTATCGTCCATCATTACAAACGAAATGTCTTTTATATTAAAGGGTTTACAATCTATTATAGAGAACGAAACCTGGGTATAGTTATTCTTTCATTCCAGGTGGAGAACCAGGAAGAATATGAAAAATTTCAGGTAGAGAGAAAAGAACTGGTCAGCGAGATAAAAGACGCATCACGTGGAACATCAGAAAAATTCAGGTTAATGGATGATGAAACCGTTAAAATGGATATTTTTAATAAGATGGTAAAACGTCTTAAAGATTTACATCTCGCGTCACAAATGCAAAAAGACCTCGAAGAAAACCAGGAAGTTATGAAATTTATTTCTGCGCGATCTAGAGAATACCTGGAAGAAAGAGATATTAAGGACCTTACGAATCTTTTGGTGACCAATTATCAATCACAGGAAAGTATCAGAAATAAGGAAGCCCAGGAAATCATCAAGATAAAAAACTTTGATACCAAATTTGAAGAACTCACCGGGATATCCTTTGTTTGTAAGGAAGATATTTTCTCCATAGAAGATTTTCTCAGAACACTCGAGCAAGTAGTTCCCGGGCATATCATCAAACATCATAAAAGTTTTGTAACACGAGATGGGATATTGGTATACCGTATCGAAATTGTAGACCGGAATGCAAAACCATTGGATTCGCGATTGATAAAATCCATTGAGACCTCTATGGATAAAATGATTTCGATTTCGTGTAGCGATAAATTTACGAAACTGAAAGCTGTAGGTGGATTTGAGCACTATGCACGCGCCATTATTCCATTCCTTCAGGAAGAGTTAAAGCGTACCCGTTTAACACAGGTTTTTATCAATGTTGATAGCAAAACGCAGTTCTTGATTAATATTAAACTGATTATCGTAAGTTTTAAAACAGCCAGGCAGCGTATTTATAATTTATTATCGGGACTGAGTCTTATATCCGGGATTGATATCGCCTCCTCCATTCCTCCCAAAGTACATAATAACCAGATTGAAATAAATATTTTAAAATTAAAAGTTAACTTATCCGAATTTAAATCCATTAAAGAGATTTATAACTCGATCAAAGGCGTAGTAAAGGAGAGTTATGGAAATATCCGGGATTTTGATGAAGGTTTCCGGGATATCTATATTAAAATCTTGAACCAACTTCTGGAGCAACTAAAGAATGTTGATGCAAATTTGATAAAAGAGATATTTTTCAATATCGATGAATTATACAAGATAGAAATATCACCCAATCTACTATTGGAAATCATACGTCTTACATCTGAAAGTATAGAAGAATCGCGCGGAATACCCGGAGAAAAAGTATTATTCAAGCATAAAAATCTACAGGATTCCAACCGGACGTTAATCGTAATTTCTTATATTAACCAGAAACGGTTATTAAGTAGGTTGGTCCAGCGATTAAGAGATGTAGATATGTATTTTACAAAAATCGAATGGGAACACAGGTCTTACGTTATTATGATTTTAAGCCGGGAAAATAAGGTTCTGGACGATCAATTGATTGATGAACTTCGAAATAAAGTCAAATCCTGTTCAACTTCTCAATAAACCACATAAAAAAACGTCAACTTGACAAAACATTCAAAATGGTGTATATAAACCACTGATGCAATTGAAAAAAATATTTTTTTTATTCTTTATGGTTTTTCTTGTTTTGGCGCTTGGCAGTACGACAGAAGAGGATTATCTTAAGATCGATGCCAACGTAGCTCCGCGGATTGTAAAGCAAGGGGCGGAAGGGGCTTTAAAAATTAAAATACTTCCCAGATCTGGGATTAAAATCTCTTCTCACCCGGAATTTATGATTCGTTTGGATAAAAACAATAATTACCGTTTTTCAAAATTATTTTTTACTGCATCTGAGTTGGATTTCCGTTCACGCCAGGAAAACGGTTCAATTTTTCTGGATTTCGGAAAGGAAGTGTTTATCGCATTCAAGGTCAATGAAGATTCTCTAATTGGGAAACACGCGATAAGTGGAGAGGTTGTATTTACCGCTGTCTTTAAAGACAACTGGTCGATCAAGACCTATCAACGGTTTAATGCGGACTTTTTTTCACAAAAGAACGAAGAATTGAAATCGAAGAGAAAATGATGCGTTCTTTTATCGGGAATCAGTCAAATGCATTGAATGCTCAAAAAATAATCAATTCGGTATCCTTCGGAACCGGCAAAATTCAAAAAAAAAAAGCTAATGGGAGTATAATAAATGGACGTATTTAAAAAATGCTTTGAATACACGCGAGCGGAAGATACGAAAAAGACGGGGTTATATCCCTATTTTACGGAGATTGGGAGTGTTGAAGGTAATTATGTTTGGGTTGACGGAAAAAAACTCCTTATGGTAGGTTCTAATAATTACCTGGGGCTCTTCGATGATCCGGCAATCAAACAGGCTGCCATCGATGCGATAAAAAAATATGGCTCCTCTACCTGCGGCTCCCGTTTTTTAAATGGAACCTATTCTCTCCATGTGGAAACGGAAGAAAAACTGGCTAAATTTATGGGAAAAGAAGAAGCATTAACCTTTTCCACCGGTTATCAAACGAACGTTGGGGTTATTTCAACTATTGCAGGGCGAAACGATATCATCGTTGTTGACCGCATGGTTCATGCCTCCATTATGGATGCTACCAGAATGTCTTTTGCAGATGTGGTCAAATATAAACATAATGATATGGCCGATCTGGAAGACAAACTTACCCGCATCCCGGAAGATAAAGGTATCCTGATTATTGTAGATGGCGTATTTTCTATGGAAGGCGATATGGCCAATTTGCCGGAAGTGGTACGTATCGCTAAGAAGTATAACACCCGTATTATGGTCGATGATGCCCATGGTGTTGGTGTTCTCGGTAAACTCGGAAGAGGTACTTGTGAACATTTTAATGTTCTCGATGATGTTGATCTTATTATGACTACCTTTTCGAAATCTTTTGCATCTCTTGGAGGTTTTGTCGTCGGTAGTAAAACCATTATGCAATATATTAAACATACCGCAAGATCACTTATCTTTTCCGCTTCTATTACACCTCCTGCCTTAGGTTCGGTTTTAAAAGCCCTGGAAATTATCCAGAGCGAACCCAAGAGACGTGAAAGACTCTGGGAAATTACACATACTGTTAACCGTGAATTAACCAATATGGGTTATCATACCGGTAATACAGAGACTCCGATTATTCCAGTCTTCATCCGGGATGATGAAAAAACCTTTAAACTCTGGCATTTCCTTAGAGATTTCGGTATTTTTACCAATCCTGTCGTCTCACCTGCTGTTCCACCCGAAGATGCATTGATTCGCACTTCATTTACCGCTACTCATACTGATGAACAATTGGAATTTATCCTGGATGGTTTCCGCAAAGGCGGCAAAGCACTGGGAATTATTTAGTAAATTTTAAAATTCGATAAATCCTTTTTCGCCTGCACTGTATAGAAGAGTTTTTCAAAGATTGAAAAACCAGGTGTCGTACTTTTCTTTTAATTCCGTGCAGTGCAGGCGATAAAAAATTTCGTGAATACTAATAAAAAAAAGTTATCTATTTCTGTTGTAATCATCAGCTTTAATTCTGAATCCTTCCTTGAAAAAAATCTCCACTCCCTTCTTGAACAAAGCTATCCCTTTACCTCAATTCTGGTTGTAGACAATGCATCTTCCGATCGCTCCACAGAAATTGTAAAATCCTTTCCTTTTCCTGTCCGCTCTATTGAACTACCTTCCAATATTGGATACGCCGCTGCGGCGAATCATGGAGTTCATCTTCTCTTATCTGAAGGAGCCGAGCTCATATTGGTAGCAAATTCGGATATTATACTCGATAGTTCCTTTAATAAGGAAACGATTTCCATTTTTAATGAGAAGAATCATATCGGAATGCTTTCTCCCTTGATACTCCGGTTTGATAAGTTAACTGTGGATTCAGCAGGCCAGGAATGCTCACGGGCATTATATCCCGTAGAAAGAGGATATAATCAACCAAAAGAATTATTAAATTTGGACTCAAAAGATGTTTTTTCCGTTTGTGGGGCAGCCACCGTTTTTTCGCGGCAAGCTTTGGAGAAGCTTCAATTAAATAATCAGTATTATGACGAAGATTTTTTTATGTTTTGGGAAGATTTCGATA
>JAKAGC010000270.1 GCA_021817755.1 Acidobacteriota bacterium
TATTATTAATGTAATGGGAAAGTAATGAATAATGTTTTGATTCAGACAAAATTGGAATTTTCAAAAGTTTCCTTAAGCAGTATAATAATAAGAAGAATGGAGGAAACCGATGAAAGAAAAAAGTTTAAAAAGATGCTTTATAGATTTGAATTTTACTTATATATGTGTTAGAATTTAACAAAGGAGGTCTACAATGAGGCAATTAGCTTTTAGTAAGACATTGATGATGATTATGTTTTTGGTGATCCTGGCCGTGCCTGGGGGGCTTGTTTCACCTCTTAATGCAGACGAATCCTATGTTTTGGTAACAATGCGAGATGATACTACTGTGAAACTTGTTTCGCATACTTTTTCGATGCATTGGGTCGTTCCTGAAGTTAAGGATGAAATTACCTGTAAAATAACTCAATTTGAAATCTCAGAATTAAGCGAGATTTATGTTATGACTATTGCAGATAATTTCTGCGACAAACGGGACGATTGGCTATTCGATGTTAATTTCAAGGACCCAGAGAGAAGTCCTGTTCATGGTTTCATCGAAGTTACCCAGGAATTTGTGACCGGAAAGTCATATGAAACCGGCGAAGAAAAGACGATATCTTTTTATGATATTCAGAAAATATCGTTTTTGTAATCGGGGGGCGAAGATATGAGAGTAAGAATGCAACGATTTAAAAATTTAAGTGTTTGGTTTTTTGTATTATCTGTGGCATTATCCATGTTTTCTATTTCCCTCGAAGCTACGGATTGGAACCGTGTATTACCTGTGTATACTTTAGTTGATGGGAATACTGTAATTACGAAGAAGTGGGGAGATTATCGAGCTGCTGTTTATGGTGATGGAATATTTGTTTGCGTTGGAGACAGTGGATTGATAATCACTGCTCCAGCAGCCACAGCAGGAAGCGGCGATTCCTGGTCAAAAGTTAATACAGGTCTGACAGCTGGCCGGAATTTTTATGGCGTCACTTACGGTCTCGGTAAATTTGTAGCAGTTGGAAAAAATGGGTTGATCTGGACCAGTACGAATGGTACATCCTGGCATGAAGTAAGACCTTATTCAACAACTGAAACAAGCTTTTCTGCCGTTGCATGTAATGGTGAAAATCTGTTTGTAGCTGTTGGTGTTGGACGTATTAGTACAAGTCCTGATGGTGAAACCTGGACGAAAGTGGATACGACCATTACCCAGGAAATGCGCGGATTGTGTTATGGGAATGGTAAATTTGTAGCGGCAGCCAGTTCAGGGCGTATTTTTTATAGTAGCAATGGTACAACCTGGAGTAGTGCCGATACAAATACCGGTATAAATAATTATTCTGCTGTTTTTGGTGAAGGGATATATATTGTTGGTGGGCAGGTTCCCGATGGCGAACAAGGTGCAGTATTTACCAGTTCCGATGCGAAAACCTGGACAAAACGGTATTACAATCAGCCCAATTATGTCATGGACTTTGATCATACCGATACCAAATTCTTTGGTATAGGAGATGGTAACGATGCCGGATGTTCTTTGATTATTGTCAGTGATGCAGGTACATCTTGGGTAAGGGACCGGCTAAATCCTAATCAAAATGAAAAAAGAACACTTCTTGGAGCAGCAGCAGGGAGTAGTAATGCTATTGCTGCAGGTGCAGCAGGAGTTCTATTTTATAATACCTATTCAGGATTGGGGGAGGGGAAAAATTGTGCAGGTGGAGCAACTACTTATATAACTGTTCTTACTCCAAATGGCGGTGAATTCGTCAAACGCGGGACTTCTTATAAGATTACATGGAAATCTGCCGGGGTTACTGATCCGGTCCGTATTCGCCTCTCTTTTAATAATGGTGCCGATGGTTATGATTATGTAGTTGCCAGTTCCATTACCAATACCGGTGAGTACACCTGGGCTGTTCCCAAAGATATCAAGAGTTCAACCAGTTGTCTGATTAAAATTCTGGCATTAAATCAATCAGGTACTCCATATGATGTGAGCAATAGCGTTTTTGAAATTGCCGATGTTTCTACTCAAAATTATATTACGGTCAACTCTCCCAATGGCGGAGAATCTTATAAAGCGAAATCCATTATTCCAATACGGTGGACCAGTTCTACGAAATTTAAAAGTGTGGATATCGAATACACACTGGATGGCGGGAGCAAATGGACTTCAATGGTAACAGGTACTGCCGATGACGGTTATTATGAATGGACTGCCCCGGATGTTGCTACGACAAAAGCCAGGATCTGGCTGCGTGGTTGGGCAAACAGCGGGACCAATCCTTCCGACTATTCCGACGGGCTATTCTCTATAACCGGCGGCGTTGGAATGGCGACAATCGAATTTACTGCGCCAAAAACCGGTACTAAAATTTATAACGGTTCTACTTATACCATTAAGTGGTCCAGCTCCAAGAAATTTGACAGCGTGGATATCGAATACAATAAAAATGCTACAGATTCCAGTGGTTGGACAAAAGTCGTTACCGGAACTACCGATGACGGTGCTTATGATTGGACAGTTCCCAATGTGACTGCCAGTAATGCGGCCTTCTGGATTAAAGGAAATTCTACTAGCGGTAATGATACGGATAAAGTTGAAGGTGTAATTATTGCGTCCGGTACAAGTATTAAAATTACCTATCCGGCAGCAGGTCAAAAAGTGGCAGCAGGATCGACATATAATATTGTATGGGATGAATCCCGGAAATTCGATAAAGTGGACATCGAGTACTATAATGGAGCGGCATGGTCTCCTCTTGTAACAGGAATCGAAGATAGAGGCGTCTATGAATGGACAGTACCGGATACCAAGAATTCCCAGGCTAGATTGTGGATAAAGGGTTGGTCCGCTAGTGGGAACGCCGCAGATACTACCGATTATTTCTCTATTGCGAAATTAAACGGTTCTATCACTGTTACGTCGCCCAATGGAGACGAAGCCTTCCCGCATGGTGCCAAACATACCATTACCTGGACATCTGCCGGAACGGTAGGGAATGTCGCTATCTCCTATACTGCCGATGGATGCAGAACATGGAATACAATTATTGAAACTACTGCAAATGATGGTTCTTACGAATGGACGGTTCCTTCGGGAGTTTCTTCGGATAGTTGTAAAGTGAAAATCTATGATATTTCGGATACAGCGCTTGCAGATACCTCCAATAAACCGTTTGCTATAGGATGGCAACCAGAGATCGGAGTGGATAAAACCACCCTGTATTTCGGATATGTAATGGGTGAAAGCACGCCGTGCTCACAAAATGTATTCGTTTTCAATGAAGCATCAGGTAAACTAAAATGGACGGCTGCCTCGGAAACAGCGTGGATCAAATTGAGTCCGTCAAGTGCTACAGGAGATGGTAATCTGACTGTTTCCATCGATATTACCGGTTTAACCGTAGGAACACACACCGGTTTTATTAACATTGTGGATAACAATGCAGTCAATACTCCTTTATCGATACCTGTTACATTGAAGATAAAAGAGAGCGGGCAGAATGAAGCACCTTTCGGCGCATTTGGTACTCCAAATGATGGAGCAACCGGACTTGCCGGATCCGTTCCCATTACTGGTTGGGCGCTTGATGATGTTTGCCTTGAAAGTGTAAAAATATACCGTGTGATGAATGATGCCGGTGATCTGTCATTAATCGGTGACGGCGTATTCGTTGAAGGAGCAAGACCCGATATCGAACAAGCCTTCCCGGATTATCCCAATAACTCTCGCGCAGGTTGGGGATATATGCTCCTCTCCAACATGTTATCGGATGGTCAATTGAAACTTAAAGTCATTGCCACTGATGTATCGGGTAAGACCGCAGAACTTGGGACACGAACCATGAGCATCGATAATGCACATTCAAAGACTCCTTTCGGGGCCATCGATTATCCTGCCCAGGGTGGAGATGCTGCCGGCTCAACTTACAGGAACAGTGGCTGGGTACTTACACCCCAACCCAATAAGATTGCCACTAATGGTTCTACCATTAATGTATTTATCGATGGCGTGTATGTCGGTAAAGCCAAATACAATATTCCCAGAACGGATGTTGCCAGTATATTCCCTGGCTTAGCCAACAGCGGCGGACCCATGGCATATTATGATTTTGATACCACCGGCTTTAAGAATGGTATTCACACCATCTGGTGGGGTGTCAGTGATTCAGGTGGTAATAATGCCGGTATTGGTTCACGGTTCTTTAAAATTCTCAATCCCGACAGCACCGCTCGTACAACATTACAATCCATGTATAAAATCGATCTCGCCCGCCTAAATGATAGTTTGGGTTCCGGCGGAACGATTGATATATCGAAAGGATTTGGAAGTAATGCTCAATTCGAACGAGTTTATGGTGACGATTATGGCATCTTCCATGTCAATATGGCTGAACTCGAACGGTTACGAATTGAGCTGGATGAAACATTCGGTATCTCTCAATCTGATTTTACCAATGAAGAGACACTGAGCAAACGGAAACCAGTTCAAACAGGCGTTTTTTATTCCGGTTATATGCTGGTAAATAATGAACTCCGTCCGTTACCTGCTGGTTCTTCTATCGATCCTGTTACAGGTACATTCTCGTGGAATGCTGGCCCCGGTTTTGTCGGCGATTATGAACTCGTATTCTTTATCGATTATAACGGGTCAATATTAAAGAAACAGGTGAAAGTCAATATTTCTTCGACTATATCCGTACAAGATAATATTGATGAAATTCGGTAAAATCGAATTGAAATAGAACTTCAAAGCAGGGGATAGGCGTGCCTGTCCCCTGCTTTTATATTTTTAAGATATAGTGAATGAACGCGCAGATATTCCAAAAATCTCCCAGTTCAATCCAGGAAAACTGAAATGAGCATGAAAAAAGACTACAAGAATATATTGTTAATGAAAGTTCCCCACTGTGTGCACCCCGATGCTATCCCTGAAAATGACAGCTTCCGGTTAAAGCATACATTTCGACCCATCCCATCTTTTGCACTCGCTGCATTATGTGCATTTCTTGAGAAACATGGCAGTTATGGATATAATGTCCATGCTGTAGATATCAATATAGAAGCTTATAAAAAACCCGGTGTTCCCATCGATATTAACGATTATCCGCCGATTATGGAAGAGCAAATCAAATCTGCCAAATATGATGTATTGGGACTTTCGGTTATGTTTGTTTTTAATATACGATGGTTAAAGCTTGCAGTCTCACTTTCCCGTAAGTATCACCCCGAAGCAAAAATAATCGTCGGTGGTGGATTTGCCACAATTTTTCCTGAGAAATGTCTCAAAGAATTAGATGTAGATAGCGTTGTTATCGGTGAAGGAGAATCCACACTCATTCATATATTAAATAGGTTCAATCAGTTTTCAGATCCTTCTTTCGAAGAAAAATTCCCTTTCGATGGTTATGGTGAAAAGGCAGAAGATGGAACGGTTCACCTTGTGCCCTTAAAGACCTTTATCGATATGAATGATATTCCCATGGCTGCCTGGGATTACCTCGATGTGGAAAAGTATTTTAAGAATAGCGGCGATCGAATGCTTGCTATTGAAGGTGTTCGTGGCTGCCCTTGTAGATGTACTTTCTGCAATACGCAGTTATCTTGGGGATATAAATTACGCTATAAAAAGGTAGATACCCTCATTCAGGAAATGCTCGAACTGGATAAAAAATATCATGCTGCATTGCATTTCGTAGATGATAACCGATCCGTTAACCGTCAATGGATAATTGAATTCCTCCACAAGGTTTTGGAAAATGATATTAAACTTGAACCTGTTCCCTCCAGTTTTCATGCCCATCATATCGATGATGAAATTATCGGATTACTCAAAAAAGCCGGAATAAAAACTCTTGGTATTGCAGTTGAAACCGGTTCACCCGCCATGCAAAAACAACTTAAAAAGAACCTGGATTTCGATAAAGTAAAGGAAGTGGTAAAAATTATCAAATCACATGGACTTCGTGTTCATATTAATTATATGTTCGGTTTTCCCAATGAGACCATGGACCAGGTACACGAGACCCTTTCCATTGCTCGCCAGTTGAATGCCCATTCCAATCAATTTTTAATACTAGTT
>JAKAGC010000271.1 GCA_021817755.1 Acidobacteriota bacterium
CACTTGAAAAAGAAATATTGCCATTATGGGCGCGAATGATTTCCCGTACGATAGAGAGCCCAAGACCTTCACCTTGAAGGTTTGATTGACCGGGAAGTCTGAAAAATTTCTCGAATATCATGGAATGAAATTCTTCAGGGATGCCCTTACCGGTATCGACAATATAGAATTTTATATTGTGATTGTATTGAGTGGCATATATGGAAATGCTCCCACCTTGCGGAGTATATTTGAGGGCATTGGAAATAAGGTTACCGACGGCAATGGAGAGACGCGATTTGTCTGCTGCAATTTCGCTGAGTCCCTGGGGTAGTTTGGATTCCAACGTTATTCCTTTATCCCTTGCTTCCCACTGGAATGAACTAATCGATTCATCAATCAATTCATAGGGGGAAAGAGGTTCGAGTTTCATTTGAACATTCCCGGATTCGATGCGGCTGATATCGAGTAAATCATGTATAATACCGTATAAACGTTCGCTTTCTTCACGTGCAGTGATAAGGAGATCTGCTTGTTTTTCATTTATGGTTCCGATTTTTTCTTCTAACATGAGGTGAACGGCCATTCGAATGGAGGTAAGAGGGGTTTTCAACTGGTGAGAAATGGTAGACAGGAGATTTTTCTTTATCTCTTCGCTTTGTCTGAGTAATGTAACATCTTCAAGAAGAATGATTATTCCGTTCCATTCTTTTTCTTCGTCGAAAATGGGGAAAGCGCGGGGTTGAAAATAACGTTCATTATTATTTATAAAATACTGAACAACTTCACTTTTGTATTCATTACCATTATTCTTAATATGGGCGAGGGCATCATGAAAGAACAAAGACAACCACTGTGGAACAACTTTTTGAATGGGAGAATCGGGATTTAAACTGAAAAAGGACCGGGCGGAATCGGTAGAGACTTCGATGAGCCCTTCGGTATTGATTATGGCAATAGCTTCAGGGAGATTTTTAAATACTTCACGAGTGGCTCGGCGAATACGAAGCATTTTGGATTGGTCGGAACGCCTGAATAATCGGAGACTCTCGACCATGGCATTAAACGATTGAGACAATTTACCGATTTCATCCCGGGTTTCTACTATAGCCACCAGATTCAGATTTCCGTTCCGGATTTCCTGGGCATAATCGATGAGGCGGTGGATGGGTTTCAATATCCATCGGTTACTGGATACGAGGACGATTACGGAAAGAAAAAAGGCACTCATAATCAGAATATACATGTACCGGCGTGCCTGAGATGCTTGTTTACGTGCCCGGTTATTGGCATCATTCATATTCTGTTGATTTAATTGAAGAATACTATCTGCGGTGTTCTTCATTTCATAAAAAAGTGGTAAACCGGTTTTTAAATAGTACTCCTGCATGGATAAATTCCGGTTTGAGGAAACGAAATCGATTGTTTTTTTATACTCTTGGAAGAGATATTCCAATTTTTGGGCATGCTCGGCTTCACCGGGAAGAGTGAGATTATGCAGTTCGATATCGAGATAATGGGTGAATTGCCGGATATTCTTTTTTACTAACTCATTTCCCTGGGTTTTATACCCCAACAATAAAAAAAGAGTTCCACTATCGATACGTTCAAGGGATTCTTTCATTTGTTGGCAGGCAATTACGCTTTTATAATTTTCGCGTAATATGACATCGATTGACTTTCCAAGCCGGTTAAACCTATCTATACTTTGTACACCGATAAAAGTAACAATCAAAAGCAAAAAACCGAAAACGGCTACTAATTTTTGACGTAATGTAAATTGCATGTTAATGCTCCTTAAAATGCAGAAGCAATTGTAATTCCATTTTAGGAATTGAGAAACGAAATCAAAGGAAAAAGCCTATTATTGCTGTGTAAACAAAAAAATACAGATTATATGAAGTTTTTTTTGATTCGGTTTTAGGAGGATTTTATGTTGAATATTGCAAGCCGGTTTCGGGCAAAGCTTGCAATTTGCAAGGGGGTTATAATATAAGTTTATAAAAGGTGTTTATAGTTTCTGCCATTATATTCCGTAGGATTTCCGTTTTCGCCATAACGTAGCCTGATCTATTCCGAGGATATCTGCGGCTTCCTGTAAGCTGGAAGTAGAAGCAAGTATTTTACGTATCTGGATCTCTTCGATTTTCTCGAGTGTTAGTTTAGCTCCCAGGTAGGGTGATTCTTCGCTTTCCAGAATTTTACCGGGTAAATATTCGGGCCCAACCCATTCGGTTTTACAAAAGATTGCGATACGTTCGATGGTATTTCGAAGTTCCCTGACATTACCGGGCCAGGGGTAGTTTTCCAGGAGTTTCATCGTTTCGGAAGTAAACCCGGCAAATACCCGGTGATTAGCTTGCCCAAAAAAATGAAGCATGCCATTAGCGAGGTTTCCGATATCTTCCTTTCGTTCCCTGAGAGGAGGGATTTCAATCTCCACGACATTTAACCGGTAATAGAGGTCTTCCCTGAATTTTTTTTCCTTGACCCCGGTTTCCAGGTTAACATTGGTAGCAGCTATAATGCGTACATCGGCAGAACGGGTAATATTTTCTCCGATACGTTCGTATTTTTTCTCCTGTATAAACCGAAGGAGTTTGGGTTGGATTGAAAGGGGAAGGTCGCCAATTTCATCGAGCAAAAGTGTCCCACCGGCGCACATGGAAATTCTACCTGTATAATCTTTCACAGCACCGGTAAAGGCACCGCGAGCGTGCCCGAAGAGTTCACTTTCGAGTAATTCGGAGGAAAGGGAGGGGCAAGAGACAACGAGAAAAGGTTTTTCCCGGCGACTGCTCCATTCATGAACAGCATGAGCCATAACTGTTTTTCCTGTACCGCTTTCTCCTTTGAGTAAAATATTGGCATCGGTTGAAGCTGCTTCTTGCGCCATATCGAGAATACGCTGCATAGAAGAGCTGCGGCTGGATAAATCGATTTCAGGGAGTGTGGAATGTAGGCTTGTTTTAAGCTCTTCAACTTGCTTTTGAAGTATTCGTAATTCTGAAATTTTTTCGACAATTAACTTAATCTGTTCGGGGGTAAAAGGTTTGGGAATATAATCGGAAGCACCTTTGCGAATGGCTTCTATGGCGGAATCGATTGTGGCGTATGCAGTGATAATTACAATTTTTACTCTTGGAGAATGAGCTCTGAGCGCGGGGATTAAATCAAGACCGTTTTTTGCTCCCAATCTCATATCGAGGAATGCCACATCGAAAAACCGTTGTTTTATTTCGGAAAGTGCATCTTCGTAATTACTGACTGTGATAACACTGTGGCCTTCAATTTCGAGGCACATACCAATGGTTTTACGAATATGGATTTCATCATCCACTACCAGTATATTTAATTTCTCCGTTTTATTTCCTGTTTCTTCATTTGATCCGGACATGATTTTCATGACTCCTGGATTTTAAATATAACTCAAATATTATGATTTTTCAATCCCTGGTATTGGGGATTTGGAGATTAGCCAATGTAAATGATTCTCTAAATATTGTATTGTAGAGGCAATACTCTTTTAACAAATTACGATCAATTTTCCTTTGACTATTAATTAAAAAGAAATAGTAAAATAAAATTAGAAATCTCCGTATTTAGTTTAAGGTACTCTGTTTTATAATAACCTTTTTGAGCGTTTTTTTTATTCTTAAAAATCAATCAACTACAGTCTGAACTCCTTCATCTTCACAATTATTAGAGTTAGCTTCATCCCAAGTGAAGCTAACTCCATTCTGAAGTTGAAAGACTTCATTCCAAATGAGACTTTTTTCACATTTTAGGAGGCTGGCCTAATCCTGAGTGAGACTTTTTCCCCTTTTTTAGAGGATTGCTTCATTCTGAGCGAAAGCAGCTTCAAATTTTGGGAGAAGATTCTCATTCCAGGGGAGACCGTTCTAATTTTTAGGGAGAATGCCCTCGTTCGGAGTGAAATTCTCTTCTCTTTTTAAAAGAATTGCCTCATTCTAAATAAGGCTATCTTCATTTTTAAAGAGGGCTGCCCAATCCGGAATAAGACTCCCTTCACATTTTATGAGGCTTGCTTCAATTCTGAGTGAGAACAGCTATTTATTTTTTAAGATGACTTCATTCTAAGTGAAGCTAATTCCATTTTTTGAGAAGCTGACTTCATTCCAAGTGAAATTGGCTTCACTTTTTAAGAGATTGACTTCACTCTGAGTGAAGCTGTCTTCACTTTTAGGGAAGCTGACTTCATTCCGAACGAAGCTGTCTTCTCTTTTAATGAAGCTGACTTCATTCTGAGTGAGACTATCTTCTTCTATTGAGAGGCTGACTTCACTCCGAGTGAAGCTGTCTTCTCTTTTAGAGAGAATCACTTCATTAAAAGTGAGAAATGCAAGAAATTTCAATTAATGCTGCATTTAATGATAATTATTGTCTAATGAAATGGAAATCGCGAAAATAATAATTTTGGGATTCTCACACTCAAAATTCTCCTCAAAATACCATATAAAGTGTATTTACAAAAATTTCATCTTGTTTTTTTTTACCAGCTATGCCAGAATGGATCCATCGAGGTAAAAATGGATAGAAAAGAATTTTTTGAAAAATCTTTAAAATTCGGTTTGTGTACATGTGCCTTATCAATTTTGGAGCCATTAAGTGGAACAGAGACCCCAACTGCTGCTACGGATAAATCCTTGGAGCAAGTAAAGGGGGAAATGCAATTCATTGGGAACTGGTTAAACGATCTCCTGGATACAATGGATAAAGTTCTCGATGAAAAAACAAAGGTAAAACTAATTGAAGGATGCGGGAAAAGATGCTTTGAACGGCATCAATTCAAAACAGATATTGCAGAAAAAGGAAAAGGAAACCTGGATAAACTGATCGAAGCTTACAATCAAAATTTCGAAATCTGGCGAGAGGAAGATAAGGTTCATATCCGGTACGGTAAAGTAAGTAAAGGGTGTTACTGCCCTGCGGCTAAAACTCAACCGGTTAAACCGAATGATCTCTGGTGTGAATGTACCCGAATGACTCACCAATCTATTTTCGAAACGGCATTAAACCGGGCATTTAAAGTTGACATCCTGGAATCGGTAAGACGGGGAGGAAAAACCTGTCATTTCCTGGTTCACCTGGGGTAAACATATATCCTTATCATCGCAGGAATTAGTTTAAAATTTTACTTTTTTTTCAAATATCATTCTCTCTGAAAAAAATTTTTATCACAGAATTTTTCTAAAACGAATTCTTCATGTATTAAGGGCATTTGGGGATGAGGTTTTTACGGGTCAATGGAAAATATTCTTGACCTAAAAGCCTCTCCGTAATATAATACAAGGAACGATATTCCAAGCGAGGAGGCAATATGAGAATTTCAAAACGTGCAAAAGAAACGCAGGAATCACCCATTCGTAAACTGGCGGGGGTGGCAAATGAAACGAAAAAGAAAGGCATCTATGTATACCACCTTAATATAGGACAACCGGACATTCATACCCCGGATGTTTTTTATAAAAGTATTACGGATTATTCGGATAAAGTATTATCCTACGGTCCATCAGATGGACTCCCGGAATTGAAAGAAGCAATGGCAGGATATTTTGCCCGTTTCGGGATTAAATTGGAACCGAGCAATATTATTATCACAAACGGAGGGAGTGAAGCAATTTCCTTTGCTTTTTCCGTTATTGCAGACCCGGAAGATGAAGTCATCATCCCGGAACCTTTTTATACCAATTATAATGGCTATGCTGCGATTGCCAACATTAAAATCGTACCGGTAGAAACAAAAGCAGAAGAGCAAAACCCTGACCGAGAAGACTGACCCAATCGGTTTTCACGTCCAGAGACCAAATAGAACCGGACAAGAAAGCATTCAACCCGCCAACAAGGAAAACAAGTAACACGAAACCAATTGCGAGACCAATCAAAGACCCTACCGGCCACCAGAAGTAGGAGAAGCAGGCCCCACAAAAGTCCCAGTACAAAAAGTAGGGCGGAAAAGGCAATTCCATGTAGAAAGTATTTGACAACCAGCCGACCGAGCGAATGGCCCTCCGTTGGAGCGCCTTCCATTGAAACCCAACCAGAAA
>JAKAGC010000272.1 GCA_021817755.1 Acidobacteriota bacterium
ATCAGAATTTTTCCATGAGGCGTAAGAGTTGAGCATGCTTATCGATGGGGTAGGTTTGAGTGTCCCAATACCGGGTAAGATCCGAGCGATTAAAACGTCCCTTGTTTTTTTGTATTTCCAGTGAATCGATGAGTGCATAAAGGGCCCCTGTGGCCCATTGGGGCTTGAGAATTACGGTGTCTACTAATACGGGGTCGGTACGAAAGTGAAGAGTAATACCGAGATCGTGCAGATAGTCGCTGAGATAATGGGCATTTTCCTCATCCATGTTAAATTCCCAACAAATGTCGAGATACCGGTTGAGGGTGATGTAGTTTTCATCAATTGCGTTTAACCGGTCGCGGATGTCGAGCCATCGTTTGGAAAATTTGTCCAGTAGGTGGGGCATTCGGGAGAAAGCGGTTCGGATTAATTCGATGAGTTGCGGGATATTGTGATTTGTAACGCAGCTTACCTGGATGAATTGAGAGATAGTAGGGAATTTATCTTTGAAGGATGCTTCATCGATTTCCTTGATGCGGAGTTCGGATTTATTCATAACAACGATAATGGGGCTTTGATCTCCGAAGAGTTTAACGACATTTAGCCAGTAGTCGAAGCTACGGGTTTGATCTTCTTTCTTTGGATCCCATACGAAGATGTAGAGGGAGCGTTTGGTTAGGAAAAATTGGTGGGTGGCATGGAGGATATCCTGACCGCCGAAATCCCAGAAGTGAACTTTTACGGAATGGGAATCTCCATTGGGGAAGGTACAAGATAGTTCCCACGGTTGGATATCGATGCCACGGGTGGTGTCTTCGGTTCCGGGTAAAACTACAAATTCATTATTTTTAAGTTTTTTCATGAGTGTGGTTTTTCCTACTTCGCCGTTTCCTACCAATAGGAGTTTGGATTCAAGGAAGAGTACAGATTCGTTTTTAATTTCATTGAAATAATTAATGATTGATTGAGGACCCTGTTTTATAATCTCCATAGGCAATTTTTCAGGGAGAGTATGAAATATACCTTTAAATACACTGGGATAGGTAGAAATAAAATCGGGATTTATGGATAGTTCAATGGGTAGTATTTCGGAATAGAGTCGATATCGTTCTTCGGTGTCAGTCACAAGTTCTAATGCAGCTTTGTAATTTTCCCAGGAATAAAAATATGCACCTCTGTAGTAATGCAGGAGTCCGAGTCGCCGATGAACTTGATATTTTAAGTACTTAGAGTATGCAGATGATTGGGGTAGAGTTTCTATTTCCAGTTCCATTAAAAGTTCCATAGCCCATTGCAGGAAATTTTGTGAATGGAGGGGTGAAAAAATCTGTAAAGTTAAATTTGCTGCGTCTTCCCACTCTTCGGCTTCAATATAGTGACGCCGGGCTTCGATAATACTCTCAATGTATGCATATTTTTTATCTGCAAGGAAATTATTATAATACCATCCGGCGCTAATATGAAACTCTTTTTTTAAAGTAATATCCATCTTTTTTTGTAATAACCGTGAAACAGTGAATGGGACATACAACCGGATATTTTCTTCATTTTCGTTTTTGGGAAAATGAATGATTTCGAGGAGGGATAGCTCTTCGAGGGATTTGAATATTTGATGATTTTCGGGGTTGATGTCATAAAATCTTAATAAACCGGGATAAACCGGCTTATTAAATAAAGATAGTACTTCGAGGATTTTACGGTTTGATTTGGGCAAAGCCTCTATTTTTGGGGGGGTGAGAACCGCGTCCTCATTTCCAGGAATGGTATAATGAGTGAAACCTGGAATGGGGAAACATGAGGAGAGAAAAAGAAATGACTCTTTTCCTTTTAACCGTTCACAGATTCGGCTTAAAAATAGTTTTAACCGGGTCGATTTACATCTTCCTGTTAGTTCTTCAGATTGATTCTCTTCGAAATGCATTGCGATTATAACTATTTTGTGGTTAGAAAGAAATCTTTGGATGTAATAGTCGATTTTCGCTTCAATTTCATTGGTTCCTGAAAAAACTTTCAGTGCATTTTGATCATCGTATTCTTTTGCTTTAAGGGCAATATGATAAAGGATTAATTCGGGTGAAATCGTACCGTATATAACGATAAAATCGTAGCTATGATTTTTTAATTGATTTAACGTGTGAGAGATTAGATTGTATTTTATTGGTGAATCTTCTGCAGATAAAACGATTAATCCTTTTTTCTCCATAATGATATTAAACAAATTTTCCAAGTGTCCTTTATCATTGGGTAAAAGAGGGGCACTTGGAAATATGGGTTGAATTAAGTGTTTAGGGAAGAAAGGTCCCTTGTCCGGTTCTTTGATGGCTGTGTAATAAGCGATCAAAATATACGGTTCATTTATAATTTCCTCACGCCCTTTCAAATAAGAGTGATGAAGCGATTTCATTTTTTCGATATCTTCTTGTTGGATATAATAATGAAGGAGGGGGAGAACAAGTCTATTGATGGTATCCTTATCGTATTTAAGTTTTCGTGGAATGCTCGCCAATTGCTTTTCTAAGTAATTCGTGTTGTTGATTTTAACTTCGAAATGGGGATAAAAAAAGAAATTAATATCAATCAAAGGATGGGAGTTTTGGGGGGTTCCTTTGAAATGAAAATCGGGAAGTGCCCGTAACTGATAAAAATCTGAAGCACCTCGTATGATTCGTTTCAAGTTATTTGGAGCGATTACCCATGCTATAGGAATTTCCATTCTTTGGAAGGCATCTCTTGACCGGTTCAGGTTATCGATGAAAGTTTCTCCGAATTTTTCGATCAATTCATTCAAACCACTAACGATTAATCCTTGAAGTCCGGGATAATAAGCTTTCCGGTTGATCTGTTGGAAAACGTAATAATCGTTATAGTTGAGGGAAAAATGAAGAATATCTTTTCCTTCTTTTTCGAATGTATCGATTACAGGTGTGAGAATATCATTTAGAAAGCGGTCATCTTCCAGAACAATAAAGATATATTTAGAATGTTTTGTGCGGAAAAAGCGGATGATTTTTTGGATTTCAAATTGGGAATGATTTTGCTCCGCCACGTTAAATCATCTTTTTTTCTAATAATATCGCCCTGACTGCGGGGTGCACATCGTACCAGTTTTGACTGTTATAACCCAGTACACACATGTTATATCTCAAATCCAACATTCCTCTGTCGTTCATGGGCTTCTTTTCCTTATCTTTATGGCATTTGACCAGGAGATCGTAATATTCTTGAGGAGTTATTCCTGTCTCTTCATTATATGAAATCGAATTATAATAATCATTTTGCAATTGCATGGCACTGTAGTTATAATCTTCCATTTCGATTATTTTCCTATTATTTACAAGAGCATTATATGCAGCCAGGTTTAACATACGAAAGAGATCGCGAAGAGAACCGCCACTCATACGAATGAATTCTTTTAATATATCTTTGGAAATGAGGTTGCGAGATTCATCGATTCGTTTGTATAGAAGGGTCATAATATTATCTATTCCATTTTCATAATCTTTCCATTCTTTATCATGAACTTTAATCATGGGAAGAATCATTCTTTCATCGAATTCATTAATGATAATATTGTATTTCGGATTGAAAACCAGTGATATGGGGAAAGTAAAAATCAGGTTACAGGCAATGGAGGTTAATTGTTTGGAGTAATTAAAGAAGAGCTTTTCGGTTAAAACCGGATTTACTTTTTCGAGATCATCGACGATGATAATGAGATTATTTTTATTAACAGTATGTAATAGGGATTTGATTTCATCGACAATGAGGTTGCAGTGGAGGATGAGATCGGAAAGAGTTCTTTCGGTTTCGATAGAGGAAATTTCAGTAAATTTGCGACCGGATTGAAAATCGAAGCTTAATTTCGCAAAGAAGTTGAGTATTTTGCCCAATCCTGCACTGATATCGACGCCGGCTCCAGTATGACGTTCGGCATAATTATAAGATATCTCTTCCTTAACGGTTTTTTCCGACCAGTTGATTAGTTTTTTTTCAAGGTTCTCGCTTAATTTCATAGTATCATGATGTGCATGAATATAGGCAAGCAGTTCGGTTGTAATGGAGATCAATAATTCGGAAATGGTGAAGTTATTGGGGTCGAGTTTTTCCTGAACAGAAAAAATAGTAATCATAAATTGTTTATCAAGTTTACGTTTGAGTCTGAGGAGTTCGGTGCTTTTTCCACATCCTTTGAAGCCGGCAAAAAGAACTTTCCAATTTTTTTCCATATCGCTTTTTATTTGATAAAGAAATCGATCGATTGGGTTTTCACCTCTACCTTTCAGGGTATCAACATAATAGGTTTCATAATTGTCATTGTTCAAAGACTTATTATCCAAAACGGAACTAAATTCATCCAGTTTCTTTGCTATTTTTGCAGGCATTATTCCTCCAAAATGTTTCATACTTCATGGTAAAATTATATCATGGAGAAAAAATATTTACAAATGGCGATTTATCTGATTTCTACCAAAATATGATAAAGTGAAATCTTTCTATTTTCAATTTCTCGATAACTCTGAAAACCTGCAATTTGATTATAATGAATCGAAATTTGTTGTACTTCTCCGATTTTCGTTTGATATTTTTTGCATAATTCTCCAAATTCCAAACCGGAATAATAGAATAACAAATATATCTCTTTTAGGTTATTAAATTTAGAACGGTTAACTATACTATCGATATATGAATCGATTATTGTAGAATTAAATTCTTTCAGGTTCAGGGTTTCGATAATGGAAATAGTTCTCCCTCTTTCATCTTCGATTTTAATATCCAATTCACCGGTACGAATACCGGAATAAGAACTACCCCACAAGGATTGATCTTTAACACGATAACCGCGAGTAGATAGTAATAAGGCAACTATGGAATTGCGGCTGTTTTCATCGGCAAGGACAGTTAAAGATAATCCCTGTATTTGCGATAAGATGGTGATGATCGAATCGAAAAGGGTTTCTTTTTGTTCTGGGGGAAGAAATCCTTTTAATAACTGGTGAACGGAAACATCTTCCGAACTTTTCCCGCAAAAGGCATCGCGATTTTTCTCCATCATTTTTTGGAGGATATTATAGGAGTATAAATGGGGTTTGTCGGAAGTGGCGCACTTGGAACAGATACAGGGGACTTCCTCAAAGAAGTGCTCCTCTTTTTTCATATTGAGGGTGTCGTGGATGCGATCGAAATGGTTGCGAATGACACCCATTAACTGGGAATTATTGGAACCTGAAACAGAGACCCGGATGCGTTTTTGGGCAGTATCGCTTACAATGAGGGCAGTAGAGCCAGAAAACTGAAGTTCCACACCGTTTTGCCAGTATCTGTCATCGCAGATAAAGTGGTGAATGCGACAGATAAACCGGGTAACTATTCCGGCAGGCATAAACTCATAGGAATAATGAAGATGAAGATTCCCGGAAGAAGAATAGGTGTCGAATGAGACATCGGGACGGGCAGCAGGAAGCAGTTCAGGGATGATATACTGATCGCTTTCGGGGATACTGAAACACAATTCGAATTTTTCCATGAGGTGAAGGAGTTGGGTATGTTTATCGATGGGGTATTTTTGAGTGTCCCAATACAGGGCAAGATCCAAGCGATTAAAACGTCCTTTATTTTTTTGTATTTCTATGGAGTCGATGAGTGCATAAAGCGCATCTGTGGCCCATTGGGGCTTGAGAATTACGGTATCAGCCAATATGGGATCAGTACGAAAATGAAGAGTGATTCCGAGATCGTGGAGGTAATCACTTAGAAAAAGGGCTTTTTCCTTATCCATTTTAAATTCTCTGCAAATGTCGAAATACCGGTTGAGGGTGATATAATCTTCATCTATTGCGTTTAACCGGTTGCGGATATCGAGCCATCGTTTGGGGAGTTTGTCCAGCAAGTGAGGCATTCGGGATAAAGCAGTTCGGATGGATTCGGTGAGTTGTGGGATATTGTGATTGGTGACACAGCTTACCTGGATGAATTGATAGATTGAAGGGAATTTATCCTTGAACGATGCTTCATCGATTTCTTTGATGCGGAGTTCGGATTTGTTCATAACAACGATAATGGGGCT
>JAKAGC010000273.1 GCA_021817755.1 Acidobacteriota bacterium
AAACGGCATTCCCGAAAGTTTTTCAATCGACCAGTCCAAACACTCTCTTTTTGGCGCATCCAAGGCGGCAGCCGATGTGATTGTCCAAGAATATGGCCGCTATTTCAATATGCCCACATGCTGCCTCAGAGGCGGTTGCTTAACCGGTCCTTCTCACAGCGGCGTTGAGCTCCACGGATTCCTCAGCTACTTAATTAAATGCAATGCAGAAGGGAAAAAATACAATATTTTCGGATATAAAGGAAAACAGGTTCGCGACAATATTCATTCCTACGATGTAACCCAGTTCATCAATGAATTTCTGAAGGCTCCCCGTGTCTCTGAAGTGTATAACCTGGGCGGTGGAAGAGGTAACTCAATTTCCATTCTGGAATCCTTCAAACTGATTGAATCCATATCGGGTAAAAAAATGGTTTACGAATACGTCGATAAGAACCGTGAAGGCGATCATATTTGCTATATCTCCGATCTTAGCCGCATGAAAGCCCATTACCCAAAATGGGATATTACTAAAAACTTACAAACCATTTTTGAAGAAATTTACGAATCCTGGCAAAAAAGGAAATCATAGATAAAATAAAAGAATGAATATCCCGGATAACTCGACGATATCTTCCACAAAGCCAATAAAGGGGCTTCATATCGATTGGATAAATCTGATCCTCCTGCTTATCGTATCACCTCTTTTTATTTTTCCAAAATCTGCTTTCTGGCCTGTTTTCTTCATTATTCCTCTCATGTGGACCGCACGGAAGTTTATTCTCAAACGATTCAGTGAACCCACTCCCCTTGATATTCCCATATTTATATTCCTTATCGGTATTGCCGGAAGTATCGCTCGAATCCGGGATTTTTCCTACAGCCTTCCCAAAATCGCCGGAGTAATATTTGCCCTGGCCTTTTTCTATGCCATTGTAAATCTTTTGAAAAGTGAGAAACTCATTCGCTTTGCTGTTTCTCTTTTCATGGCAACCGGAGTTCTTTTTTCTCTCGTTGGTCTGCTCGGCATGACCACCTTCAAAGAAAAGCACCTCTACCTCCTGGAAAAATTAAAAAACAAGATTCCCCAACTACAATTCAATCTACCAGGTGCCGAACTCGGGTTTGCTCCCACTGTTGTCGGCGGGATGTTGCTTTTATTTATTCCTCTCCTTTTTATCATGGCGATTCTTTCTAAAAAATGGCTCCGCTGGGCATCCCTTTTCGGTTTTATAGTTACTCTCGGAGTGTTAGTGTTAACACAGGCACGAGGTGCATGGTCCGGGTTATTCATCAGCTTTATTATTACAGTTATTATTTGGCGATTAATCAAGCCTGTTAGAGACTCTAAATCACAGTGGAAACCCCGGAAGAAGAAACTAATTACCATTTTGGTTATTGTCCTTATCGCTGTAATTGCAATTGGTGTCGTTAGTTATACCGCTTCCCTTTCGGATAAATTGAAGCCTGGAATAAAACAGGCAGAAGGCACATTATTATTCAGAGTTCAATTGTGGGATTTAAGTCTCCCATTGATTCGCCAAAATCCTATCTGGGGAATCGGATTAAATAATTTCCGTGTACTCGTACCCGAAGTACGTTTCTTCCTTTCTCATGCCCATAATCAACTTATTCATATTGCAGTTGAGATGGGAATTCCCGCCATGATAGCTTATTTTTCAATCCTTCTCGCCGTTATGTATATGGCATTTTATACCTGGAAAAATTCTTCTGACCCCTGGATAAGTTATGCTTCTCTTGCGCTCGGTTCAGGGCAGATTGGCCATTTCTTTTTTTGCATGACCGATGCCATCCCACCCGGTGCTAAAGTCGGACTACTGGTGTGGATATCTTTCGGACTTATTACCGCTTTATACCGGTATACCCAAACTGTGAATTCCGAACAATGCCCAAAATCATAATAAATTATATCTATACCATCGTCAAAATCAATTGGCTCATACTCATCGCACCATTTTTTTCTATTCTTGGAATCGCAATTCTTTTGCTTCTTATCGCTCTAATGGAATTCAAACGCCGTTCCTGTACTGTTAAACCTTCACTATTTATTCGTCAGAAATTCGTTAAGGTATCTTTCTGGGTAGCTATTGGATTAATCTTGAGTGGAATTGTTCTGTTTCAATTCAAATTGGATTCGACTAATCTCATTGTTGAGAAAATTTCCAATACTTATATCAATACATATTCCCAGTATCAACTTGTTTCTTACCCCATCAATAGTAATGATTTTGTTTTACCTCCCTCTCAATTAATCATCGACGATCACAACAACATTTCACCATTTAATCATGAGAAGATGAAAGAAGATACAATCGTTCTTTTCTGGGATGGATTCATACAAACTCCCTTTATTACGCTTTCCCCCGGTCGATATTATGTCGAGTTCCTCGCCAGAGGTTCCCGTGCAGAGGATGAATATCCCAAACTTAAAATTCAATTTGAAATCCCCAACAAAAATTTGTATCTTGTAACTCATGCCATCCGTTACTTAGAGTTAACACCCAGATATAAACCCTACCGGTTATCATTTGAAGTAAAACAGGAAACCAACGGACGAATACAGGTTACCTATTTCAATGATCTCTATGTAGCAGATAAACGCAGAGGCAGGGATGTATGGATTAAAGAGTTCCATATCTCAAAAGAATTTCAAGACCTTCCTTCGATAGATAATTCCAAAGGAGAGTAGAAATGAGTTCCGATCAATTTAAAGAATTCAAAGTGTCTGTTATTGTTCCTATTTACAATGAAGAAGGCAATATATCTCCTTTGATGGACCGTTTAGTCCCAGTACTCCAGCAATATCATGATTATGAAATACTATTCGTAGACGATGGCAGTAGGGATCACACACTTGAAACTATTAAAAATAGTAAAGAAAGCAATTCCCATATTCATTATATCTCTTTTGCACGAAATTTTGGTCATCAAAATGCATTGAAGGCTGGACTCGACCATGTTACCGGTGATTGTGTTATTACCATGGATGGCGATTTACAGCATCCCCCCGAACTAATTCCCCAATTCATCGAAAAATGGCTTGAGGGCTATGATGTCGTTTATACCATTCGACGCGAAGATACCCGTTTGTCTTTTCTGAAACGGTTGACTTCCCGTTTTTTCTACCGATTGATAAATCGCTTGTCCGGTATTCATATCCCCGAAGGCGCCGCTGATTTCAGGTTACTCGACCGTAACGTCGCCGATGTATTAAAAGATATTCGCGAATACCACCTGTTTTACCGCGGTTTGACTCCGTGGCTCGGATTTCATCAAATCGGAATTACCTATTTACCCGAAGAGCGTTTTTCCGGCCAGACCAAATACTCCTTACGTAAAATGATCGCATTTGCATTGACCGGTATTACCTCGTTTAGTTTAAAGCCCCTGAGAATCTCTGTTTTATTTGGTGTATTCTTTGCCCTTCTCGCATTTATATACGGTGGATATGCGTTGTATATGAAATTTTTCACCCAATCCACAGTCCCAGGATGGGCTTCTGTACTTATTAGTGTACTATTTATCGGAGGAATTCAGCTTATAGTATTAGGAATCATAGGTGAGTACATTGGCAAATTATTCATGGAATCCAAACATCGCCCACATTACATTATAAAAGAAAAAAACGTGGCTATTCCCCCCCGTTTTGTAACACAGGAGAAACAGGAACCCCTTAAATGAGTCGAATTAAGCTTTTTTATAGCCCTTGGAGAACACTTGTTTTATTTATATTCTTATGGTTTGGAATATTAATTGTAACCGGTACTATTAATTCCGGTTTTCATCTTACCGATGATCATGATGTCATCCGAATAAAAAATGAACTCTCTCAGACATCCTTGTCTCATGAAATTCAATCCATTGGAAAAGAACTCTTTTCATCGAAACTTCGGTTTCGCCCTTTTTATACGTTACACCGTCGGTTAATCACTGCCGTTTTTGGTGGCGATTTTCTGCTTTGGTCCATTTATACCGGATTATTGGCTGCCCTTACTACTTTTTTTCTCTTCCGGTTTATGCAACGCATCGGATTTGCACAGATGGGATCGCTTTTTTTCAGCTTTCTCGTTCTATTCGGAGAGCAATCTGCAATATGGTGGAAACTTGGTGCCAATGAAACCCTCGGGATGTTCATTCTCTCTATCGCACTTTTTTATATGGCTGCCGCCGCAGATCCCATAACCACTCTTCGAGAAAAAAGAAGAAACGAGTTTCTCTTTATTTTATTTGCTATTCTTGCCTCCTGGAGTAAAGAAAGTTTTGTTTTGATGATTCCAGCCATTATCTACTGGAAAATATGGTTGACTGTTCGAAATGGAAAAATTACAGGAGAACCTATTCATATGCCTGATGTTCCCATTTTTCAGGCAATAAAAAAGAACAAAATATCCATTCTGATTTTGCTATTGCTATTTTTCTGGGAATCCTATCATATTCTTACTTCCATTTCTATGACTAAAATCCAGTTAAATACAGGACATCCCATGCATTGGACCGCGCTCTTTTTTTCTTTTGCACGAAGTTTATGGGCTGTTCAAGGCTGGGCATTGGTTATACTGCTCATTATAGCCGGTGTTTTGTTTTTTCGCCGCAATAGAACAAAAGAAAAGATACCCTATATGAATTCACTTTCAGTGATACTCTGGTCAGTATTACTTGCCGGATTAATAATCGGTCCCCAACTTATTATTTATTTAAAATCCGGGATATATGAGCGATACCTTCTCCCCGGTATAATCGGATATGTTTTTATTGCCATTCTTCTCCTCGAATATATCCGGGATATTACCGCAGACGAATTAAAAAATGTGCCATCCATTCGATGGTTATACCTTGTTGCTGCAATTATTCTGACCTTTGCACTTGTGCAGAGTTTACGGATTACCCGTTATACCGCTGTCGGTTTTGCAAGAGAAGGGTTTTATACCAATAATTGGCTCCAAACCATTCGCCAGAATACACGCCCCCAGGATGTGATTCTCGTTATTACCGATCCTGTACGCTGCCTCGAAGCCTCCCCCTCCCTCCAAGCTTACCTCGAATATGAAATGGATCGCGAAAATGTGATTTTCTCTTCCATAAATATAACAGAGCCTAAACGAAATTCCAAATTCTGGAAATCCCTGAACCGAAGATTCGTCTCCAATTTTCCTGAATTCTCTTTAGATAATGAAGATGACCGCAATCGCATAGATGCCATACTCGTATTCCCCGGACTTGAGAAATCTTTTCTAAAATATTCACTTCATCGGTTTCAATTAAATAAGTATTTACGATATTCAAATTCTGCCGGATTTGTCAGTTACTATATAGCCGATTCCTCAAAATAAAAATCCAATGTAAAAAGGAGCGATCGATTCATTTTTATCAATATCTGAATCGCAATAAAGCATGTTTTTATTAGGTATACTCAGTTTTTTCCAGATCGTTTTTATCCCAGGTTACCTCCTGGTAACCTACATTTTTCCTTCGATAAATTTATTTAATGATTTCAATAGAACCTCTAAATTATACCGCATTGTATTGATATTCGCATTTAGCCTACTCATAAATTACCTTCTCATATTTACTTTCACTGCTGCCCATATTTACACATCCATTACTCTTTATGTATTGATCGTTTTAGAAGTTCTCGTGTGGATATATTTCCGCTTTGTCCGTTCTTCCCGTGAGAAAATCCCAAGAAGTACTTCTATTAATATAAATATTCCCGGGTGGATTTCCGAAAGTAAAGCATTTTTCTATTCCTGTTCCACGTTATATAAAATTCTATTTCTCGGTGCCATAATCATTGTATTGTGGTATGCCTTTATCTTTTTCTATTTCCTCGGCGATGTATTTGAACACTGGGACCCTGTTGTCGGATGGAATCGATTCGCAGTTGAATGGGCTTCCAATCATTTTCCTACTCATACATTCCGGTACCCTCAATTAATTCCTTCTAACTGGTCTCTTACCTATGTCATTATGCAGAATTCAGGCGTTCAATGCTTTGCCAAAGCCATTATGCCACTCTTCCCACTCGCCATAATATCCCTTTTTCTC
>JAKAGC010000274.1 GCA_021817755.1 Acidobacteriota bacterium
TGGCTTTATTTTGAGAATATTTTATCCCGTGGGTCCTGGATTGCTCTGATCCATCGAGGGTATAAAAAATATCGGAAAGAATGGTCTCATTTTTTTCGGATTTCATGGGTTGAAAAGAAAGAGTTATTTTCACGTTATTAAGGTATGTCCCGGCTTCAGGTTTAAATTGTATTACTCCTCCGGTAGAGACAGGATTTGCGATATTAGAGGTAGAAGAAACAACATTAGATGCGGATGTACCGGATGAAGTTGTCTTTGTACTTCCATTATTCTGCGCAGGTTCATGAGAAGTGGTGTTAGCAGTCTCCCGGGTGGTTGTTTGATCGGATATGGGAACGGAGGCTTTACTCCTTGCCTTAATAACAAGCACTGCTGCTACAGCAATAAAAACAATAATTACAACGACAAGCAAAATAGTTAACAATGTGTTATTGGAACGAACATCGGGTTGTTCGATTGGATTTGATGGTTCTGACATAATTGATTCTCCTATATTTAGATTAAATATAATAAAAAATAAGAATAACCAGGATAATAAAAATAATTACAGCACCGGAGAGTAATAAAAATAAGAGTTTTCTTTTTGGATCGGGTGCAGAATCATTTTTATCATATGCGGAATCACGGATATATTTTTCAAGCATGATACGAGCCTGGGTTGCATTAAAACGGTTTTTTTTGTCTTTGGCCATCATGCCGTCTATAAGGGGTTGATATTTTTTGACTTCGGGAGGAAGAAGAGGGATTGAAGGATCAAGATGCTGTTTAAAGAGATCGGGAAAATTTTTCCCGTTATATGGAAGTTTACCGCTTAACATTTCAAAAAGTACGACACCGAGGCTGTATATATCGCTAAGGTGATCGGATTTTTCAGCCCTGCATAATTCAGGACTCATGTAATGAGGAGTTCCGAGAATGGAGAAGGGTTTTGTAAAATCGGATTTGGAATGAATCGCTCGAACAAGACCGAAATCGGCAAGAACGGGGTGACCGTTTGCTCGAAAAAGAATGTTTGCAGGTTTGATATCACGGTGAATTACACCGCACCGGTGAGCATATTCAAGGGCTTTGGCAAGTTTCCGAACGGTTTTTAGCACATCGATTTTTTTTAGTTTAACCTTTTGATCATACAGGACATTTTTTAAGCTGTTTTTAAGATACTCCATTATGATATAGGGTTTTTCATCTTTGCCTACCCCGAAAATCTTAATAATATAAGGATGAGACAGCCTTGAAACGACATGGAGTTCACGATGAAACCGGTATAATGCTTCTTTTTCTTTCCTGGATTCGGGACTCAATACTTTAATTGCAACGGTCCTGCCTGATTTTTTTTCAATTCCTTTATATACAATTCCAGTCGCACCTTTTCCGACGGGTTTAACGATGTTATATCCGGGGATAATAAGTGAAACTGTAGAAGGGTCGGAATTAATATCCGATTGAAAAGCATGAGTCAACAATTCGGTAGTTTCTTTTGAATCAAATGGAGTCATATTTCATTCCTTTATTTAATGTCGAGATAAATTCGGAAGCCGACATCTTTGGATTTGGATTTTGGAGACCTGGAATCCCTGGCATACGTTGTACAATCATAGCCATCGGAATTCCACCCGCCGCCTCTCACCACCCGTTTACTGCCTGCAGGAGGTCCTTGAGGATTTTTGCCAGGGGATTTGGAATAATAGGTTTCATAATACCAATCGTTTACCCATTCGGCGACATTTCCTGCCATATCAAACAAGCCATATGGGGAGACACCTGCGGGAAACGAACCGATAGGGACCGTTTTTTTCAGTTTTGAAGACTTATTAAAATTAAGTTTATCTTCACCGGTAGTGGTATTTCCCCACGGAAATACTATTTCATCTGTACCTCTTGCGGCTTTTTCCCATTCGGCTTCGGTTGGAAGCCTGAAAGTTAAGCCGGTATTTTGCGACAGCCACCGGGAAAACTCTGAAGCATCAAACCATGATATATTGATAACCGGAAGTCTTCCCCTCCCCCATCCTTTATCGTCGGGTTTCTCCCTTTTGGTTTCGGTACAAAAAAGATCATATTGCTCAAATGAGACCTCGTATTTTCCTATCCAGAAGCCATCGAGAAATACACTATGTTTGGGATTGGAATCAGAATTGGCAATATCGGCACCGATGGTAAAATTCCCTTCAGGGATATAAACGACTTCTATACCATTTGAAAGAATGGCTTCCCAATACCCTTGATTATTTCTGGAGATTTTTTGCGATTTATCTTTTATCTTTGCAAAAAAAGGATAGAACTGGTTGATTAATAAGGGTTTTAATAATTCAAAGTTATCGATTTCAAATTTTCGCCAGAGGGTTTGATCGAATTCATTGATTTTCTTAAATCGTTCACTGATATTTTTTTCTTCAAAGGGTATAAGACGATAGGCAATCAAGAAGAAGTCCAATGCTTTTTCAAATTCATTCTTTGTGAGTAAACTATCGCCCTGATCGATGTAATTTTTCAGTATCATACTATTTTCATTAGCAAATTTCTGCCATTTTTCATTGTATTTGGATGCAATATTGATTAATGAGATGGATATTTCCCGGGCACGTTCAGGAAAGAACCGAAACCCATAAAGAAAAAATCTCATGGCAGTATCGATATCTCCGGAATTATAATAATCAAGTGCGTTTGAAATGTATTCAGCAAGTTGGGATTGATATTTTACAGAATATTTATCCCATTCTTTTTTTTGAGAATCCATAATTACAATCAGCCGTTTTGCGATTTCTTCTTTTTCCATTGGGAGTAATCGATACGCATAAAACAAGTAATCAATAGCCATTTCAAATTCGGAATCTTTTAATGCTTTAATGGAATAATCGAAATAAGATTCAAATTCTTTACGGAAATCATTGGCTATCATTTCCCAATTTCCTTTGTATGAATAAAACAATTCGATCATTTTATCGGAATTTACTTTTCGTTTATCAGGAAAGAGCTTATTCCCGATAATATAGAAAGATAACCGAGTACGGATATCCGACTTTTCCGTAAATTTCTCAGAATTATTGAAACATTCGTCCAATTGGGAAATTTTCGTTTCCTTAAATCTTTCCCATTCAGGAATATCCGATTGGGAGGTATTGAGCATTTTTCCAAGGACTTCATTAGAGTTTGCAGAAATAGCTTTCCAGGCTTCAAGATAATATTCGAGTGCGGAATAATAATCCTGATTAAGTGCACATGCTTCTCCACTTTTCATATAGGAATAATAAGTATCATTATCCTCACACTCTTTAATTTTTCGTTGTGCGACGGGATCCCTGGGATTAATTTCGATAATTTTATTATAATAATCTTTTGCTTCTTTAAATTTTTTATCCTGAAAATTTAAATTGCCTTGCTCAAGATACCATTCAATGGGTTGATTAACAGGAATATTATTTGCAGTCTTTTGAGTTTGGTTTGTCTGAGTAACAGGAGCAGGTGGGGGTTGTACAAAAATATTTTGAAATACGACAAATTCAGATTGTTCTGCATTAAATCCTTTCCCCATTTCGGTAATATTTAATTCGGATTTATCTTCAAGCACCTTTTCAACTTTGAAAAAACCAATATTAAGTGGTTTATTCTTTACAATGGTTTTAACAATACCGGTAAAACCGACTTCGATTCCATCCTTCTTTCCTTTATCGATGGTTAACCAATGCCCGGCTTTTGAAATCACATTGGCTCTTTTTTCACATAGAAGGATAAGAGGCAGCATTATCAGTATCATTAAGGCGATAAATCGCTTCATTTTCGAACCTCCTGTCAATTTGGCCATAACGATTTAAATTAAAATTTTTGTAAGTACAATTTATTACAGCCTAGTCATATATCAAAAAATTTTCTCCACAATAAATTCGATATGTCCTATGGAGATGGATACTCGATCGGGCATAAAAAATGCCTTCTCGGGTTGTATATCAATGTTATTTACCTTAGTGGGATTAACAGTCGAATGATTAACAATAATGAGTTTATGATTTTTATACCAGATGGTTGTATGCAAACGGGAAACAGTGGGATGAACGACCTGGAAATAAGGATGGGATTGCTTATGAACGGCACGCCCGATTCTCACAAAACCGATGGGATTTTCGGGTGAGCTGCAATTGCGAATGATGTATTCCTTACCGGAAAGATAGTCATTAATAAAACGAACCTTTGCAAGAGGAAAATTATGAGATTGGTGCTGCTGTTTAGTTAAATTGGATGCCACCTGTGCAAGAATGCCACTTAAACGAGCAGTACTTTCCCTTAATTCGTCTATTTTCTGAGCCAACATTCCGACAGAGACACGTTTCATTTCGGCGGTGGTAACATAACCGGATTTTTTGTGGGAATTTTCGGAGGATGGTGGTAAAAGAATGGGATTGGTATTATGATGAACTTCTTGGGGAGCTTTCTTCTTTCCAATACGAAATCGAGTTTGTTCTGCTAATTGATGATAATATGGAGTTTTAATGGTTCTATGCATGTTAATTCAAATCCTCACGAGATAGAAAGTATTCCATTCTACTAACGACTTCTCTTGCATCGGGTCTGGCAGAAGGTGTTTTATGAAGCATCTGCCTGATAAAAAGCATGATATCCTGAGGAATAGAGGCAGTAATTTCAGGAATAGGACATTCCTGGTGCATTTTTAAGATATCGATAATATTGGGAGAATCATAAATAGGCCTTCTTTCCAGCATATAAAACCAGATAGCGCCTAATGAGTAAATATCGGTCTTATCATCTACCATTTTACCGGCACTATGTTCAGGAGACATATAGAAGGGTTTCCCGACAAGTGCACCATGCAATGTCCGATATTCGGAAAATTCCTGTTTTGCAATACCAAAATCAATGAGAGTTACTTTGTTTTGATTTATAATGATATTATCCGGTGAGATATCGCGATGGAGAATTCCAAGGGAATGAGATGCATGGAGAGCACGAGCAACTTCTTTAAGTATGAATATCTGCCCTTTGAGAGAAGGAATATTCCCGGATTTTATTGCCTGGAGCAGATTGATTCCACTTAAATACTCCATAGCAATAAAATAAGGTCCAGTGGAAGAGGGATGGCTGTATTCAAGAACCTTCACGACGGGGCTATCGGGAAACCGTTCATTAATCCGCTGCAAATTTTCTCCTTCTTTGAGGAACTTATAGACAAGGTCTTTATCTTTCATCAATCCGCTATCCATAACTTTTACAACTACAATTCGTTTTAGAATTTTGTTTTTGGCACAATATATAGTAGCCATTCCCCCCTTACCTATGGATTTAAATTGTGAATAATCACCAAAACACTTTCCAGATTTCTTTCTTGATAATATAATATAAAAGAGGCATAGAATTACCGAAAGCAGCACAAGAAAAACCAAACCTATAAAGATATCCGTATCCATTTTTTAAAAGTTTAGACTATTGAGAATCATTTCTAACTCGCTTGAGGAGGGACGTTTCTGAGGATCTTTTTCCAGGAGTTTAAAAACCAAATTTTTAATTTCTTCATCGATATTAATCTGAATTTGTGGAACAGGATTCTCCTGGTGCATTCGTATGACATCATGGGGATTTCCGGCTTGAAAAGGAGGCACACCGGTAATCATCATAAATAAGATCACTCCCAAAGAATAAATATCGGATTTTCCATCCACTGAAGAACCGGAAATATGTTCAGGAGCCATATATAATGGTTTTCCAGTGATAGAAGCATCCATATTCTTATAACTATCATGAGTTTGAAGAGCTACACCGAAATCGATCAATACAACACGATCTCCATTTAAAATAAAGATATTATCAGGAGTAATATCTCCATGAACAATACCTAACGAATGAGCTGCTTTCAATGCATGGGCTACTTGCTTAATGATAAACATTTTATGTTCTATAGGACCTACTTCTTTATTCTTTATTAGGCTTAATAGACTTTTACCTTTAAGAAATTCCATTGAAATAAAAGGGATTCCCAGGGATTTCTCTTTATCTCTTCCGTATTCGTAAACCCTTACGACAGGTGCTTCAGGA
>JAKAGC010000275.1 GCA_021817755.1 Acidobacteriota bacterium
CGTTAACAATCCCTATGTGTCTGTTGTATTCTGCGGGGTAAATTCAGCCATTTCACTCTATAACTACCCCGCCAATAATGTAACCGGTGTTTGCGAAAGAGCTTTTATAAGAAGCAGCCTCGAACTTCTAAAAAAAGTAGTTCCCAATGTCTCAAGCTTTACAATCCTTTCTGAAGCAGGAAACACCAGCCAGGGATTTATCGATTACCTCCATGAATTAAACCTCCCCATTCAAATAGATAATATTGTTCTAACCCATGATTTCCACCAGTGGAAAGATGTAATTCTGTCATTGAAAAGCGATGCATTGATCATTTATATGTACTACAATATTAAGGATCATGGAAAATTGGTTAATCCCGATGATGTTCTCTCCTGGACCATCAAAAATCTAAAAAAACCCTCCGTCGGTTTCGCCGATTTCGGGATCGAAGGAGGTATACTACTCGGCCGTACTGAATCCGGTTTCGAACAAGGCGAACTCGCAGCACAAAAAGTCGTTGAGATTATACAGGGGAAAAATGCATCAGAGATTCCTGTCGATTACGGTCATAAAGGACTCATCCTTATAAATCGAAAAACAGCCCAAAAACTCGGAATCGACATATCACCCCTGAAATCTATTGCAGACCGAATCATCGATTAAAAATCAATTAAGGACTTATACTATATATGAAAATAAAAACCAGGCTAACCATTGTCCTGCTCGTGAGTTATATCACTGTAATTGTTATCTTTATAGCTGTCAGTGTTACCCTTTTCATTGTCAATCAACAAAATAACCTTGAAGTATTTAAAAATGAACTTCTCGATCAGAATTCTCGCTTTATTAATGACTCATCTACGCTCTTCTTTAAACTTATCGATGAAAAACTCCTCGATGAAATTTCCCACAATCAATTAATCGAGTATATCAAAGAAATCGACCAACTCGAACGGGCTGTCATTGTCTTTGATTTCAATGGACATTCCCTCCTTAAAGGGCATTCCTCATATCAATTGGAATCCCTTGTGACAAAAGAGAATATTTCCCGTCAGATTCAAAACTTTAAATCCAGAAATATTAAAAATTTCTCCATTGATAATTATGCCAATTTCAGGCAATCATCACAGTTCATTACTCCCAGAAAAATCTATTTGCAAATATATAATTCCATAGGACTCATTATCGGGTATGGAAAAAATCTCGATGAGATAAGAACCCGGCTCGAATATGTGGAACGAAGTAATGATAAAAACCAGGATAAATTCGTAGTAAGTGCTTTATTCATTGTTATAATCGGGATTTTATTTATTATTATTGCCGTATATATTTTTACTCGCAGAACGATCTTTGAACCAATCGGAGTACTAATTGACGGATTTGAGCGAGTCGCTAACGGAGAGCTCTTTCACAATATCTCAGTCCGTTCAAACGACGAAATCGGACGCCTCACCCATGCTTTTAACCATATGACCCAAAACTTGAACCAATCTGTTAATGAAATAAGGGCAGCCAATATAAAACTCGATAGTTACTCCAGGGAATTGGAAGTTCGTGTAAAACTCCGTACAAAAGAATTATCAGATGTTGTCGAACAATTAAAACGAGAAATCGAAGATAGAAAAAAAATCGAAGAAGAACTAAAAAAATCCCGTATAGAAGCCGAATCAGCTAATATGGCTAAATCCCAATTTCTAGCAAACATGAGCCATGAAATCCGTACCCCTATGAATGCCATTATCGGTATGTCCGAACTAGTCATGGATACCCCTTTATCCTCTGAACAGGAGGAATATATTTCAACCTTGAAATCTTCCGCCGAATCATTACTCAATCTCCTAAACGATATCCTTGATTTCTCCAAAATCGAAGTCGGAAAAATGGATATCGAACCCATCGAATTCCATTTTAGAGAATCCCTAGCAGAAGTCACTAAGAATCTTGCTATCGCAGCTCAACAAAAAGATATTGAATTAATTTATGACATTGATTTCAGTATCCCCAATATACTTATCGGAGATCCAGGAAGACTTAGACAAATTCTCACCAATCTTATCGGCAATGCTGTTAAATTTACAAACTCAGGTATCATTGTTCTTCGTGTAAAAATAGAAGGATGGAAACCACCTACAAATGAAAGTTCAGCCCAAATCACTCTTTATTTTACTGTTTCTGATACAGGCATCGGTATACCCCATGAAAAACAAAAAATGATATTTGAAAAATTCTATCAAACCGATAGCAGTATTACCAGAAAATTCGGCGGATCAGGTCTCGGATTGGCTATCTCGCGCCAACTGGTAAACTTGATGGGTGGGAATATTTGGGTACAAAGTCCAGGTGAATTACACGATCAAAGACCCGATACCCCTGGAAGTTCCTTCCATTTCACTCTTCCCTTCAAAATTGCACGAACCCATCACAATATGTGCGAACCCATTAAAATAAAAGAGCTTGCACAAATTCCAGTTCTAATTGTAGATGATAATTCTATAAATCGAAGAATTTACGAAGAACTACTTAAACGATGGGGAATGGAACCCTATCTCGCTTATGATGCAATTAATGCTCTTGAAATTCTTCAGAAAAAAGCAGAACTTAAATTTTATTTCAAATGCATTCTTATAGATGTTCAAATGCCAGTTATGGATGGATTCCAACTCGTAAGACATATACGGGAAAATAACGCTCTAATGAATCCTCACATTATTATTCTTACTTCTGCCGGTATGAAAGGGAATGGTGCATTATGCAAGGAACTCAGGGTCGATGCTTATTTACGAAAACCAGTTCCTTCAATGGAATTATTAAAAACACTTCTTCTTGTCATGGGAAATCCTCCTGTGAAGCCTATAAATACCCCACTCGTTACCAGTCACAACCTTGAAAGCATATCGAAAAATATCCATATCCTTGTCGCAGAAGATAATCAAGTCAACCAGAAAATAATCGGACGAATGCTCGAAAAAAGAGGATATCTCGTCGATATTGTCAACAACGGTAGGGAATCCATTGAAAAATTTGTCGGTAATACCTACCAGCTCATTCTAATGGATATCCAGATGCCCGAACTTGACGGAATTGAAGCCACACGTTTAATTCGTCAACGCGAACAACAATACAACCTACCTCACACCCCCATCATCGCTTTGACCGCCCATGCAATGAAAGGAGATCGTGAACGTTTTCTCAATGCCGGCATGGATTCGTATGTTTCCAAACCCATCAAGCAGCAAGAGCTAATCAGAATAATTGAACAGTTTTTAAATAATAATACATCCAACCATATCGAAGGAGGTTTACAGCATGAAGTACAGGAAACCCGATAATCACACGTATGTTATTTCTCTCGCTCCAGGAGAAGAAATCATTGAAAAAATGGATTTATTTTTGGATTGGGAAAAAATTTCCAATGCTTATTTTACTGGAATCGGAGCTGTAAAAAAACTTGAACTTGCTCATTATCGTGTAGACAATCGCAAATACTCGTCCAAAATTTTTGAAGAGCCAATGGAAATAGCCAATATGACCGGAAATGTCTTTTTATTTGATGGAAAGCCACTTGTTCACGTGCATGGGACTTTTTCCAACGATCGATTCGAAACATTTGCCGGGCATCTTGTTAAAGGGATCATTTCTGCTGCTTGTGAAATTATACTTATCAAACTCGATTCCGATATTTCAAAAAAATTGAATGAGGAAATCGGCTTGAAATTATTAAATATTATGCATTCTTAAAAGCACGAAAATCCAATATTATAGAATTAAATGCACTTATTATAAATTGAAATTTTTCTTCGCCAGTTCCCCAATCGTTTTACCGATATTAATAGAAGCTGTAGCAGCCGGTGAAGGGGCATTCAGGATATGGACCATATTTGCAGCTTCTTTGATTCGGAAATCGTCTACCAGGAATCCAGTCGATTCCAGTGCTTGTGCACGTACTCCCGCTCCTCCCACCGCAAGGTCCTTTTTCTCAACCACTGGCAGTAAGCGTTGAAGTGCTTTTGTAAAGGCACGTTTACTATATGAACGATACATCTCATCAATTCCCATCTTCCAATACTGCAATGCCATTTTCCAGAACCCCATATAGGTAAATAATTCAAAATTATCTTTAAAAGAGAAACTCGTCTTTTTATATCCTTCCCGTTTAAATGCCAATACTGCATTCGGTCCCGCTTCAACTCCACCCCGTTTCATACGAGTAAAATGCACACCCAGGAATGGAAAACGCGGATCAGGTACTGGATAAACAAGATTTTTAATAAGATACTCTTTCTCAACTCCCAGTTTATAATATTCCCCTCTAAACGGAATAATCTTTAAATTCGGATCAACACCACTCATACGAGCAATACGGTCCGATTGAAGTCCCCCACAATTTATAAGGTTTTTGCAAACCACGTCCCCTTTTGACGTTTCAAGGACGAGTTCACTCCCCTTCTTATTGATTTTCGTTACACGCGATTCCAGTTTAATCTCTCCACCATTGGCTTCAAATATTTCAGCATATTTCTTTACCACATTTACATAATCCACAATCCCCGTCTCAGGGACAAATAACCCTCCAACTCCCGTAACATACGGTTCATACTCTTTTATTTCTTCCCCACGAAGCCGTTTTATTCCTTGTATACCATTTGCTTTTCCTCTTTCTTCCAACTTTTCCAGATTGGGAAGTTCATCTTCGGACACAGCCACAACCACTTTTCCACAACGTTCATAAGGTATCCCATGTACCTCGCAGAATTCATAAAGCTGTTCTCTTCCTATTGTACAATTCGTCGCTTTTAGTGAACCCGGTTTATAATACAATCCCGAATGAATAACACCACTATTATTTCCTGTCTGGTGTGCTGCAAGTTGTTTTTCCGCTTCTATTACTACCAATGAGTATTTACTTTCATTAGAAAGCGCCATTGCCGTTGCCATTCCGACGATTCCACCACCGATTATCGCTATATCATAAACCCGCGTTTGTTCACGCATGTTTGTCCTCCGATAAATTTTGATTTAATAGCTTCTGTTTTAACAGATAAATAACCTCATGTCAAGAGGCAAGTTATTTGAAGAAATATTTCGTATTCCAATTATTTGAGCCACCCACAGGTCGCCCTTACCTTTATATTTTATTCAATTTTTATTAAAACTAATTTTAACAAATTCAATTTTGGAAGAAGGTTGCTATATCACCACTCCTATATCATATAATCAATCTGGTTTAACCGGACATAATCCCGGGTTCTGGTAACGTTTACAAGCCGGTTCGCATTTAATGCAATAATTTATTTTTTCATTATTCATTGCCTTTTTCACCCATTGTGGATCAGTCAATAAATCTTTACCAATCGCCACTATGTCCGCGAGATTATTCTCTACCAGGAAAACCGCTCTCTCCGGTGTTCTGATTTCATTCACCACAATTACAGGAATTTTTATATTCCGTTTAATCATCGTTCCACTATAAGCGATCCCATTGTAGTTAAAATCCTTCGGTACATCCGGGATAATCCCAATCCTACCCCCATGTGAAGCATGGATATAGTCCAACCCTTTATTTTCCAGATATTTTGCAATCTCTATCCCATCATCCAGCGTCGGAGAATTTGAACCCAGACGATAACCCAGTATAAATGATTTCGGTAATATCTCCCGGATTCCACTAATTATATTTATCCCAATTTTTAAGCGTTTTTCCAACGTACCCCCGTATTCATCCTCCCGTTTATTAAGAACCCTTGTAGCAAATTGATTCAAGAGAAAGCCATGAGCTCCGTGAAGTTCCACACCGTCAAAACCAGCTTCAGCCGCCCGGCGTGCAGCCATAATGAATTTTTGTTCCAGCTCGTGAATTTCATCCAAAGACAGTGTATACGTTCTCCCATTTTCAAGATCCGCAGATGGTCCCCCGACTTTCTCCTTAATTATTGCAGCAGTAGACATTCCCGAATGGTGGATTTGTAGAATTACCACCACATCATATTTCTTACATGCTTCCATTATTTTTCTTAATCCTTCTATATGGTCATCCGACCATATCCCTAATTGCGAAT
>JAKAGC010000276.1 GCA_021817755.1 Acidobacteriota bacterium
TGGCCTTATTAATTGGCCTCGGATTCTAATAAATAATCATTAATCGGAAACAGGGTCGGTTTCGAGTTGCATTCGTCATGAACGGATGCAACTCGTGACGTCGGTATAATCGAAACGTTTCCGGAACTCTTAATGCAAATCATATATAAAATCGACGTCATTTTCACCATCATCTACTCAATAATACTTCTTGTTACAGGGGGTATTCTATTTATTTTTTCTGAGAAACCTTTTATATTCCTCATCACTCTTTTGATAGAATTGGTATACCTTGGAATTGTATTTAAAACTCCGTTAAGGAGATATAGGGCCTCTAAAAAAAAGTTTCCGGTTGAATGGAGAGAGTTTGTAATGGAAAATTCGAATTTCTACCGGGTCATAAATGATAATGCAAAACTTCAATTCGAGTTGGATATGCGCCTTTTTCTTACAGATTTTTCGATTCGAAGTGTTCGTCAGGGGGAAGTAGATTTTGCATTAAAACTATTCATTGCTTCTTGTTTTGCAACTATCTTGAATGGAAGACCGTCATGGGAACCTCCGATTAAAGATGGAGTGATTGTCTACCCTGGGGAAACCTTCAATCGTCATTATGAACTGGGGAAAGGAAACCGGGCGGGGCAAGCAACAATTAATAGTCCATTACTGGTTACTGAAGAGAGTCTGATAAAAAGTGCTCAACACAGTGGAGATGGTTTTAATGTAATCTACCACGAAGTGGCTCATTACTTTGATATGGAAGATGGAATTGCGGAAGGATTACCACTGGCCCGGATGAATAAAGAGAGTATTGAAAAATGGAAATCGGTAATTGGTCGCGAATGGGAAAATGCTTTCAATGGGAATTCCATATTAGGGCCTTATGCGGGTACAAATGAAGCAGAACACTTTGCGGTAGGGGTGGAATTCTTTTTCGAAAAACCGGTTCAATTGTACCGATACCATAAAGAGCTCTATGAAATAATAAGCGAATTCTTTAATCTGGATACCCGAGTTCTACTTTCTATCTGAATTATTTGATTTTGCTCGATGAAATTTGGGGGTGTTTTGGGTTTTTTCGGGTAATATTTTCTCAGGGGAATATCTGCTGGATTTTTTGAATTCGGTAATCTCTTCTTCGGCTAATTCCCTCCAATGTCCGGTTGGAAGCTTTTTTAATTGGAGAGAGCCGATCGCGAGACGTTTGAGTTTTTCAACGGGATGCCCTATATATTTGAAGATATTTCGGACAACATGTTTTTTCCCTTCCACGATAGTAACACGATACCAGGAGTTTTTCTGAGCTGTTTTACGAAGAAATTCGACTTCCATGGGTTTAACACGCCTATCTTCCATGAAGATTCCCTTAGAAACGAGCTCTTTTAATGTCTCATCAGTAAGCATTCCTTTCACTTTAATCATATATACCTTGGGTATCTTGTTTCGTGAGGAGATGACAAAATTTGTTAAATCCCCATCGTTAGTAAGAAGAATTAAGCCTTCGGAATGATAATCAAGGCGTCCAACGGGATAGACGCGTTCCTTAATCCCTGAAATGAAATCTTTTACGGTGGATCTGCCTTCGGGATCGTATAAAGTGGAAACAACTCCATATGGTTTATTGAGAATAAAATATGATTTTTTCTCGATTTTAATTTTGATTCGCCTTCCATCTACTTTAATGGAATCGGTGGCAATATCCACTAATAAGTTGGGATCGGTCACAACTTTGTTATTAACTTGAATGAGGCCGTCGTGGATATTTTGCCGGATATTTCTTCGACTGTCTATTCCGGCGGCTTGCAGTACTTTTTGAATTTTTTCTTTTGTCATTGTTATCTCGTTATGTTCTTTGTATATTTAATCGTTTCATTAATTCGGAGAGAGTGGTAGCTTTTAATCCGAGTTCGCTGGACGCGAGTTTCTGAACCCAGTTATGCCGTTCGAGGGCATCAAGAATCAACTCGCGTTTCATTTCATCGATTCGTTCATAAAAGGACCCTTTTTTAAATGCGGGTTTAGTGGTTCCGAGTATCTCTCCAGGGAGAAGATCTATATGAAGGATATCGCCTCCGGCAAGAATAACGGAACGTACTATTGCATTTTCCAATTCTCGTATATTCCCTGGCCAATTGTAATCCATGAGATGTTTCAAAAAACCGGGTTCCATACTTTTTATTTCTTTTTTATTTTCTTCGGCGTACTTTTTCACAAAGTATTCAGCGAGTAAAGGAATATCCTCTTTGCGTTCTCTAAGGGGGGGTAAATGAATATTGATAATATTTAAGCGGTAATACAAGTCTTCTCGGAACTCATTATTTTTGACTTTTTCTTTTAAATCGACATTTGTGGCAACGATTATTCGGACATCTACTTTTATGGCTTTATTGCTGCCGAGAGGTTGAATTTCCTTTTCCTGGAGAACTCGTAAGATTTTCATTTGTGTTTCATTGTCGAGATTGGCGATTTCATCAAGAAAAAGTATTCCGTTATCCGCTTCTTCAAATATACCTTTTTTATCGCAATAGGCACCAGTGAATGCGCCTTTTTTGTATCCGAATAAGATGCTCTCGAATAGTGTGGGGGGGATATTGCTGGAATTGAAAGAGAAAAAAGGTTTATCTTTCCGGTTTGAATTCTGGTAAATGGCTTTTGCAATTAATTCTTTCCCTGTACCACTTTCTCCTGTAATGAGAACGGTTGAATTGGTATTCGCTACACTTTCAACAAGAGAAAGAGTTTTCATTAGGGCGGGGCTCTTACCGATGATGTTTTGAAAGGAAAACCGTTCATTCAGAACGCGTTTAAGTTGAAGGTTTTCTTCTTTAAGACTTCGTTCTTTGACGAGACGGTCGATTTTATGTTTTATCTCGAGGTTATTAAAGGGTTTTTGAAGATAATCTTCTGCACCAAGTTTTATAGCTTCAATGGCGGACTCGATGGTTCCGAATGCGGTGAGAAATACTGCTTTGATTTCGGGATCATCTTTTTTTAGTTCTTTAAAAATTTCGATTCCTGACGAACCTGGGATCATCAGGTCCATAATAACAACATCAACTTCGGGGGAGTGATTGCCTTTGGCCTGACTTTTATTTTCGGAGATGATTAACCGGTATTCTGGCTCTTTGAATATACGTTTAAAGATATCGTGAATAATGGTTTCGTCATCAACGAGGTGAATTGTTTTGGGTTTCATATTTTGATACTCCTTAAGGGACTCTCAATAGGAAGTGTAATCATAAAGGTAGTCCCTTTGTTCAACTTACTGTTTACAATAATATCTCCATAATGCTCCTGAACAATGGCATAAGTAATTGAAAGTCCGAGTCCTGTGCCTTCGCCCATATCTTTAGTGGTGAAAAAAGGATCGAAGATGCGTTTAATATGTTTGGGGTCGATACCCTTTCCATTATCTTTGATACGGATAGTCAGATCGGTGTCTGATTCAGTTCCGATAATAGATATTGTACCTCCATCGTCGGCAACAGCATCTGCGGCGTTTATCAGGAGATTGATAAATATTTGCTGCAATCGGGAAGAAAAACCGAAAATTTTATTTTGAAAATCGAATTCTTTTTTTAACTGGATATTTTTCTTTTTGAATCGATGTTCCACAAGTGCAATGGAACCATTTATCAAATGATTTAAATCGAGTTCTGTAGGTACTTCTCCTTTCTGCCGTGAGAAATCAAGGAGAGTTCGTATGATTTTATTTGCACGCTGAACCTGTTCCTGTATTTTTAATGTGAGATCAATGTTTTCGGGATCTCCGGGATTATCGAGTATAAACTGGCAATAAGAGGAAATTCCTGTAAGAGGGGTATTGACTTCGTGGGCAATTCCTGCGGAGAGTAACCCGAGTGAAGCCATCTTTTCGGATGTCAATAATTGTGTCTGCATGGCTACTTTTTCTGTGACATCTTCAAACACAAGGATAGTTCCGATTTCTTTTCCAAAATTGTCTTTAAGTGGTGAGATATGGATATCGAAAATCAATTCTTCCTCTTCGATATCGACTTTGACATTATGAATGGAAGAAACGCTATGCTTCTTTTTAAAAATATCTTTCCATAATGAATGATCGAAAATCATGTGAGCTTTTGTTCCCACGGCGGTATCGGGGGTAATCCGAAACTTTTTACTCATGAATTCGTTCCAGGTTTTGATAATATTGAGGCGAGTCATTACCACGATACCGATATTGATGTTTTTTATGATATTTTCATTGAATTCTTTTAATAAGCCAATTTCATTAAGCCGGGTTTCCAATTCGGAATAGAGAGAAGCATTTTCTACGGAAAGTGTCAAAGCAGAAGAAATATTGAAGAGAATATCCCAGTCTTCCACGGTGAGATAAGTATTGTCTGCTTTGGGACCTAATGCAACGACCCCGATTAATTTTCCTTGAGATTTTAAAGGGAGAAATTGTAAGAAATTAATTTCTTTAAATAATTTAAAATCTTTGGGATGACGACGTTCAAAATCATCGGTTTTGAAGAAAACGATATTGTCATTCCTGGTGAGATCATTAATGAACCGGTCAGATAGAACGATCTTACGTTTCCCAGGAAGTGAATAAAAGAGGTTTTTTCGGTGATGGACTATAAAAGAACTTTTTTGAAGCATGAATCCATTATTGATGGTATTGAGGAAGTTTGATGCAATTAGAGATAAATTGCGTTCATTCCTGAATGATTGGATCAACTCATTCAAAATACGCTTGAAATCGGCAGCACCTCGAAAAAAAACTTTATCGAAATATTTAAGGACGGTTTCTTCAAGGGGGCGGTACAGAAGGCCGGCAGTTAGAATAACTGCTACAGACCAAAAAATACCGAGAATTTTATTTTGTTCCATAGTACTGCCGAGCGAAAAGAATGCGCCGAATATAAAGACAAAGATTGAAGCTGTTGCAATTGTCTTTTTTATTGCAATTTCGATATCGGAGAATTTCCTATGACTTAGGAAGAAAGTCAAACCGACGGGTAAGAAGATTAAGAAAAATGCGGAGGCATTGCTAATGGCGGGTGTGCTTCCTCCACCGGACCATGTAACGGAATTGGAAATGAGCATGGCGGGAAGACCGGTGCATACTCCTATTAATGGTAATAAATAGCGTTTTTCTTTTCGTTTAATTATGAGCCAGAGGTTGGATATTAGTACAAAAATTATAGCGAGTATAATATAAACATTAAAATAAAGAAAGGAAATATGCCTTGCCCGATTAAGTGTAGGAATCAGCACTGCCATATCGGGTTTCAGCATTCGGGGTATTATGTAAATCATACTACTTATGAACAATACGACTGGAGGGAAATAAATGGCAAAACGGACCATTCGAGCTTTCAGTGTGCGTGCGATTTTTAATTTTATAGGAAAATAAAGCAGAAAATGGAGTAGAAATGCAGGGAAAAATGTATAACAAAGGCGATCAAGGCCGAGATAAATAAAATCGGTTACATTGTAGCTGCCGGTGGGAGAGAAAATCAGAAACCCTGAAAAAGATAAACTCATAAGATAAAAATAGATGGGAGGAGAAAAACCTTCCTTTTTTTTCAGCGTGGTATTTAATATCTGGAGTGTCAATATAATGAAAAGCAATCCGGAAAACACAAGTATATAATAGGAGAAAGGAGTATACCGTGCATAAATATCGACTCCTACCAATTTGGCAATGCCTTCTCTTTCAATTTCATAGGCTTGATAAGTACGGTTTTTCAAGGCCCTGGCAAGATCCATTGTGGTAGTAATGGGATAATTATTTACAGTGAGTAAAATGTCACCTTTTTTTATTGGAGATTGGATGGGGGATTGGCGGCATACGAGTCCTTCAGAAGTGGATTCCCAATGAATGTTATCGGTAGGCACACTCCATTTAAGCTTCTGGAATATATTTGTAAGACACAGCAATACAAAGATCAAATAGACAAGATGCCAGGGATATTTTTTTATCATAGAAATGTATTGGTATCTGCCAGGCGAAAAGACCAGATAATATGGTCTCGTTTACTTAACTTGGGAAGTTCACGGCGAAACAGTTTTCGAG
>JAKAGC010000277.1 GCA_021817755.1 Acidobacteriota bacterium
CCCACTTAGCCCTGATTTTTTTTATAAAAAAAAAGTTATCGTGTACCAGGGAAAGAAAGGGTATCGCTTTTCCGTAGATGCTCCCATTCTTGCCGATTTCTTACCCACCTGTCAAAATCAATCTGCGCTTGATATTGGAACCGGTTGCGGTATTGTCTCTTTACTCGCACTTTATAGAAAAAAGTTTGCTTCAATTCATGGAATCGAAATTCAAGAAACCCTTACCCGGTATGCCCGGTTAAATGCAGAACATAACCATTTTGCAGATACCTTTAATATTATTAACGGCGATTTTAATAAACTCCATTACCAATTCAAAGGATTATCTCATATTTTCTCAAATCCACCCTTCTATGAAGTACACCGTGGACGCCTCAGCCCTAATCCTGAAATCCGTATCGCGAAAACCGAAACCGCCCTCACTCTTTATCAACTCCTCTCTCGAACGTATTCCATACTCGGTAACCCCGGAAATCTGTACATCATTTTACCCCATACCCGGTATTCAGATATAATGAATTTGATCACCCGGATACCCTATCGAATTTCTCGACAGCGGCTTATTTTTTCATTTAAAGATGGAAAACCAGAGCGTTTTCTGGTACAATTAACCAATTACGACGTTTCTTCAGTGACACTTGAGCCCCTGATTATTTTCAAAGAGAAAGGTGTTTATACCGAAGAAATGGACAGGATACTCACAGGAAGCAATACTGATGATTGAAAAGTTAAAAGAGTTGTTTAAATACAGGCAGTTAATCGTTACCCTTGTGAGCCGCGAACTCAAAGCCCGTTACCGCGGAACCGTGTTCGGTTTCTTATGGAGTCTTTTGAATCCGCTGCTTTTATTGGCTGTTTATTCCATCGTGTTTGCAGTCATTCTAAGAAATGGAAATGGGAGAATCGAAGATATTGATTTAAAAGGAGTGGATTACGCCATCTTTTTGTTTACAGGAATCCTTCCTTGGTTATGGTTCAGCTCTTCCATTCTCGAAGCCTCCAGTGTACTTACCGTACATGGCAATCTCATAAAAAAAATCCGTTTCCCACTTGAAGTACTACCCATGATGGTTGTCTTTACTAACATGGTTCATTTCCTTTTAGGACTTCCCATACTTATTGCCATGATAATCTTTTTTGGAAAGATGGTTCATCTCACATGGTGGCTTCTCTTTTTCCCCGTCGCCTTGGCAGTTCAACTCGTATTCACATTAGGCCTATGTTTCCTTGTCGCCGCATTAACAGTTCATTTCAGGGATTTAAAAGATATTCTTTCCAATCTTTTGACTTTATGGTTTTTTGCCACTCCCATTATTTATCCCTTCATGACCCCATCTATTCAGAACCATAAAGCACTCGTATGGGTATTGACATTAAATCCCTTGACACATATCATGGAGGCGTATCATTATACCTTTGTTTTTGGTAGGCTCCCACATTGGAAAAAACTCCCTGTAACATTTATTGCCGGTTTATTAATGTTTTACCTCGGGTACTTGATTTTTGATAAACTCCGGGATACATTTGTAGAAGAGGTGTAACATGGAAATGCATCCCGTAGTAGCCAATAATATTACCAAATATTATAAAAAATATTCCCGGAAGCATAAATTCCTCACTTTGAAAAGTGCACTCGTGAGTCGCACCCTTTTTTCCGATTTAAAAAAAGATGAAATATTTAAAGCTCTCAATGGAGTCAGTTTTCAAATAGAAGAAGGAAAAACAGTTAGTATTATCGGTGAGAATGGGTCAGGCAAGAGTACATTATTAAAAATTCTTGCAGGAATAAGCAAACCCACAGGTGGTGAAATAATCACACGCGGTCGAATTTCTGCTCTTATCGAACTCGGCGCCGGATTTCATCCCGAAATATCCGGGCGTGAGAATATCTTTATTAACGGCATCATCCTTGGATTATCCAAAAAGAAAATCCAGGAAAAATTCGATGATATCGTACGCTTTGCCGAATTGGAAGAATTTATCGATAATCCGGTTAAATCCTATTCATCAGGAATGTATATGCGGCTTGGATTTTCAATCGCCATTAATGTCGATCCCGATATCCTCTTAATCGATGAAGTCCTCGCTGTCGGAGATGCCGCATTTGTTCCCCGCTGTCTCGACAAAATCAATGAATTCAAACGACAGGGAAAAACCATTATCTTTGTATCTCATGACCTATCCACCGTTGAACGTATCAGCGATGAAGTTATCTGGCTCAAAAACGGCAATATTGAAATGCAAGGGTATCCCAAACGTGTTACCGATGCTTACCTTGAATATATCGGAAACCGGTCCCTCAAACGGGCAGCCGAACAGCATAGAGAAGAAGCTGGTAAACATGATGGGAACGAAAAAAACTGGGGCAGCCAGGAGATTGTCATTGAACGTGTTAGAATGACCTCATCCGATGGTACTGAAAAGTATCTTTTTCAACCCAATGAACCCCTTTCCATTGAAATGGATGTTTGCGCCAACGTCAGACATGATGATTTTGTATTCGGTATTGGAATTTTTAACTCTGAAGGAACTCGGGTTTACGGCACCAATACCCTTATTGAGAACTTAGAGTCCCGAAATATAGAAGGAAATGTTAAAGTAAAAATTACCATTCCTGCATTAAATTTAATTAACGGTAGTTATTACCTTGATGTTGCCGTGCATAAGCGAGATGGGTATCCCTTCGATTATCATCATTTTCAACATACATTCCAGGTCAATTCCCTTCACAAAGATATTGGAATAGTCAGAGTACCGCATGAATGGCAATTCTCCGGCAATATCCAATTCCAAAAAATAAATGAGGAGTAATGAAAATATACCCCAATGTTGAGGATTTAAATGCCCAATTGAGGCAGTTAAATAATAAAACCATTGTGTTTACCAATGGTGTATTCGATATACTTCACGCCGGCCACATCGATTTGTTGGAATTCTGTAAAAATAATGGTGATTATGTCATTGTAGGTATAAATGATGATCTCTCGGTTAAACGACTAAAAGGACCCACCCGTCCCGTTTATCCCCTCGAAGAACGCATGGAAGTACTTGAAGCCGTAATGTATACCGATTTCATAATTCCCTTTTCTGAAGACACCCCTTTAGCCCTCATTAAATCCCTTTATCGTATCGATGTACTCGTTAAAGGCGGCGATTATAAACCTCATCAAGTCGTAGGAAGAGAGGAAGTCGAACAGGCCGGGGGCACACTTCTAATTTTCGATTTTAAAACCTATGCTTCTACTACTTCCATTATAGATAAATTAAAAAACCCTTAATGTTTGACAAAAAAAACGCAATATGTTAAATATAAGTGTCATTATTTTTGATACTGTCTTAAGGAAAGAAAGCGGAATGTATAATGAAAATTGAATATTTCGGAAAATCCGATAAAGGTCGTGTGAGAAAAGCCAATGAGGATTATTTTATCGGCGATAAGATAAAAAATGATGAATATATTTTTATTGTTGCCGATGGGATGGGAGGTCACCGCGCAGGGGATGTTGCATCAAAACTTGGGACTCAGACGTTTTTTAAGCATTATAAAGATTTAAGAAAGAAAAATACCGAAATTACCGATGCTATGAATCGGTCCATGATGAAAGCCAATAATGCCATTCTCGACAAAGCCACCGAAGACCCAATGAAAAAAGGTATGGGAACAACTTTCAGTGCAATGATTGTCGCCGATAAAAAGGCATTTATTGTTCATGTAGGAGATTCCAGAATTTACCTTATACGTGATGACCGTTTATTCCAATTGACTACCGATCATACCTTTGTCGGGAAAATGGTTGAGGAAGGACGATTGACGGAAGATGAAGCGCGCGAGCACCCACAAAAAAATATCCTTTATATGTCTTTAGGTGCCCGTAAATCGTTTGATCCTGAACTCGATGTTAATTGTGAAATTAAGGAAAATGATATCTTTGTAATGTGCTCCGATGGGCTTAGTAATATGGTCGAAGATAAAACTATTAAAGAATATGTTCAATCCTTCGATACAAGAGAAGCCGTTGAACAATTGGTAAATCTTGCCAATGAAAACGGAGGACTCGATAATATTACTCTTCAGGTTATTCGTGTTGACCACAACCGGCAACCTGCGAAAACCGAACCCATACCCATTTATAAAGATAAAAAAAATCTGTTTTCCTTTTTTAAAAAATTATTCCATAACCATCAAAAAATGGAGGAAGAATGAGCCTGAAAACACTTTTCAATAAAATTGTTCCCGGAAAGAAACCAAATGCCGAGGAAAATATAGAAGAAAATATTGAGTCATCCGACCGTCATGAACTTCCCTTTGAAAAGCTCGACACACGGATTGAACGTATCGGTTCAGTCGGGGAAATCGATATTTATATAAATGATGAAAAAAACAGTATCCATACCCTTGCTTCTGCAACTAAAATAGGCCGGGACCCTTCTCAATCAGATATTATTATCTCTGAACTCATTGTCTCAAAACTACATTGTACTATTTATAATATCGAAAACGATTTCTATATAAAAGACAACGATTCCACCAACGGTGTATATATTAATAATGAAAAGATAGAATCCGAACAGAGAATCGAAAATGGTGACGTCATTCTATTGGGAAAAAAAGGAACCGTCAAAATCATCTTTCATAAACGGAGGTAGTTATGAATAAAAAACTCGTTATTTCAATAATGATTGGATTTTTCGTATTGTATTTGAATGGCAGTGTAAAATTTGAAAAAGTCGATAAAGAAACTATCCTGAAAACGTCACAAGAATGGCAGGATAACTATCATAATTATACAGTAGATCCCTCTATTTTGGAAATACTAAAAACCAAAGCCGAAGGATTGAAAATAGATGTATATCTCGGTTTGTGGTGTTCCGATTCCCGTCACAATGTACCAGGATTCATTAAAATAATAGATTCAATTGAAAATCCCGATTTAGTCGTCAATTACTATGCTGTTGAACGAAAACCCAGTAAAGATGTAAAGTATTTCATAGATGAATATAATGTTGAACGAGTTCCTACTTTTATTTTTTATAAAAATGGAAAAGAAATTGGACGAATAATCGAAAATCCTAAGAAAACTCTCTATGATGATTTTCTCGAAATAATTTTTTGATTTTTGATCTCCAATAACATTTCCCTATAAATTATCCATAGAGAATAGATAACACGGGAATAAAAATACCGATGAGGATAGAGTTATGAGTCGAATCCAGTATTATATATTCATTATTATACTCATCCTTATCGGTTTCTTCATTAGTTTTCAATTGTCCATCGCCTCATCCACAGCCCATCGGTTAATTGCTAATGAATCTCTTTATAAAGTCGAAAACCGTTTGGCCCAAGTTTTCCGCACATTGAAACGGTTTCCCAAAGCAGATGAAGAATTGAAATCCCTTGTGCTCGATGCCATGAATTTTTCCACCTATTCCACACATGTGGCAGTAAGGGATTTCCGGCCCGGCAGTACTCTGACTCCTGCTTCTTTCCGCATTATCGTTGATGGAAAAGCTTACACCTCTCCAGTGATTCTTCAAGTATTGTATTACGGATCCGAATACAAAATTAATCCCCGTTTAATTGGGAAACTCCTACGCGGATGAGCATAATATTAAGCCTTTAATTGTTCCCATAATGTTGAATCTATTCTTTTTATTTCTCCACTAAGTATAGAAGAGGAGAGGATATCTTTTATTTTTTGTCCCTTTAACGGATGAACAACATCACCTGCGATTTCATTCAGCGGTATCAGAACAAAAGCCCGGTTTGTCATCTCTTTATGCGGAATTTGCAGGTTTTCCGTATCCATGATTTCCTCCCCAGCCAGGAGAATATCGATATCTATAGTCCGAGGTAGATTGTGAGATACTTTTATATTTCGTCCTTTTTCTTTTTCGAATTCTTTAATTTTCTCAAGCAATCGATGTGGCAGAATAGGCGAGTGAAATTCCACAACCCCGTTATAAAAATTCTCAGTTCCAGCCGCCATCCCAACCGGAGATGTTTCGTATAGAGAAGAAATA
>JAKAGC010000278.1 GCA_021817755.1 Acidobacteriota bacterium
TCAAGTGGTTCTATCTCAGCAATTCATAATGGAAACAAATGCGCCACCTTTTGAATTGTACCGTACACTGCGGGTTATGAATCCATCTCCTTATCTCTTTTTTCTTGATTTCGATGATTTTTTTCTGATTGGGTCTTCACCGGAAGTGATGGTGCGAGTTCAAAATGGAGAAATACTTCTAAAACCGATTGCAGGAACTCGTAAACGAGGAAGAACAATCGAAGAGGATCACGATTTGTCGAAAGATTTACTGGGAGATATGAAAGAACGGGCTGAGCATTTAATGCTTGTAGACCTTGGAAGAAATGATGTGGGAAGGGTATCGACAGCGGGAAGCGTCAGGGTGACGGAATTTATGAAAGTGGAAAAATATTCGCATGTGATGCATATGGTTTCAACTATTAAGGGTGAATTGGATAGGGATTATGATGTATTCGATGTGATACGGGCATGTTTCCCTGCTGGAACTCTAACGGGTGCACCGAAAATTCAGGCAATGGAGATAATAGGGGAACTGGAAAAAGAAAAACGGGGACCTTATGGGGGAATGATCTTTAATTTAGGATTGGGAAAACACATGAACCTGGATTCTTGCATCACAATACGTACGATTGTTTTACAAGGCAATCATGCTTATATCCGGGCTGGGGCAGGTATAGTTGCGGACTCGATACCGGAAAGCGAATATGAAGAAACGATAAATAAAGCAGTGGCTCTTATGAATACGATTAATGAGACTTCTGTGGTTAATTTTTGAGGAGGTGGATTATGATTTTACTAATCGACAACTTTGATTCTTTTACTTATAACATATATCAATACATTAAAGAAATTAAGCAGGATACAGAGGTTTTAGTAAAACGCAACAATTCAATTACAATTGCGGAAATAGAAAAATTGAAACCTTCTCATATTGTTATTTCTCCTGGGCCGGGGCGTCCAGAATATGCGGGGATTTGCGTGGATGTTATCAAAGCGTTTAAAGGGATTATCCCGATATTGGGAATTTGTCTGGGACACCAGGCTATCGGAACGGCTTTTGGGGGGAAAATTGTTCATGCGATTTCTTTGTTTCACGGAAAATCTTCGACAATCAACCATGATGGAAAGGGGTGCTTTAATGGTATTAACAACCCTTTTTCTGCTATTCGATACCATTCATTGGTGATCGAGAAAATTTCTCTCCCGGAAGAATTGGAAATTACAGCTATGAGTAATGAGGGTGAAATTATGGGGGTCCGTCACAAGTTGTATAAAGTGGAAGGGGTTCAATTTCATCCAGAATCAGTGGGATCTTCGTTTGGAAGAGAATTACTTTTAAACTTCTTTATTGGGAAGAAGGAAAAATGGACGGTTCAAAAATCGATTAAAAGGGTTTTTCAGGGTTTTCATCTTTCGGAAGAAGAAGCGCAACAAGCAATGGAAGATATTTCAACAGGAATGGCATCCTCTGCGCAGATTTCAGGATTATTGACTGCATTGAGTATGCGTGGCGAATCGGTAGGTGAACTAACGGGATTTGCGAGGGTTATGCGACAGAAAGCGATTCAAATTCCAAAACCGGATGGAAAAAAAGTGGTGGATACGTGTGGAACTGGTGGAGATTCGAGTGGTACTTTTAATATCTCGACTCTTGCTGCACTGGTGGCAGGAGGGAGTGGCGTTTGCATTGCGAAACATGGAAACCGGTCGGTGACCTCCAAATGTGGAAGCGCTGATGTGCTGGAAGGATTGGGGGTAAATGTGACGGCTTGCCCGGAAGTTTTTACGAATGCTCTGGGAAGAATAGGTGTGGCGTTTCTTTTTGCGCCTCGTCTTCACGCTTCTATGAAACATGCAGTTCCTGTCAGAGCAGAACTGGGAATTCGGACTTTGTTTAATATTCTGGGACCACTTTCAAATCCTGCAAATGCGGATTACCACCTATTGGGCGTGTTTAGTAACGATATCCGGGAAAAAGTGGCACAAGTTCTTGTAAACCTGGGGATTCAACGGGCTATGGTTGTTCATGGGGAGGATGGATTGGATGAAATCACATTGACGGGTAAGACATTTGTTTCGGAAGTTAGAAACGGATGGATTAAAAATTATACTTTTGATCCTCATGATTATAATATGGATTATTGCTCGGTGGAAGAGCTAAAAGGTGGTGACCTTAGAATGAATACTGAAATTGGACTTTCGATATTGAAAGGAATCAAGGGTCCAAAACGGGATGTGGTTATGCTAAATGCAGCGGCGGCGATTTATTTGTCGGATGAATCGATGGATTTCAGTGAGGCATTATATAAAGCGGAAGAATCGATAGACTCTGGGGCTGCAATGGAAAAACTGAAGGGTTTAATCCGGTTAAGTTCCAATGTGCCTATCAACTGAGACTGGAAGCTTTGGTTGGATTTGAAAGTACGATGTGGTTTTTAAGATATTTAATTGAATTTAATGGGGTACTATGAAGGGGTGCCACCATTTACTTTTTAATATGATGATGAGGATAACATGAATTCGATATTAAGTAGGATAGTTAACGGAGTAATAGAGACAGAAGCAGAACATTTTGCCAATTTTTCCGCTTCGGATTTTAAACTGGTGGAGCGGAATGCTCCGATTCCTATTATTCCGATTCTTGAAAGTAGTTTTCTAGTGATTGCAGAAACGAAGAAGGGTTCACCTTCGAAAGGGATAATTCGCACGCCTTATGATCCGGTGGAGTTGGCTTTGAATTATGAAGAATATGGTGCGTCTGCTATTTCGGTTATTACAGAAGAGAACTATTTCTATGGGAAAAAAGAGCACCTAACGGAGGTTAAAAAGAGGATAAAGATTCCAGTATTACGGAAAGATTTTATCATCCATCCGTACCGGGTTTATGAATCTTACAACCTTGGGGCGGATTTTATTCTTTTAATTGTGGCTTGTTTAAATGATGTTGAATTGAAAGAATTTTATAACCTATCGTTGTCCCTTGGAATGGAGGTTTTGGTTGAAGTTCATAATAGGGAAGAATTGGAAAGAGGGTTGAAAATCAAACCAAGATTGATGGGAATCAACAATCGTGATCTGGGAACATTTACTGTGGACCTGGGAAATTCTTTTAATTTGAAAGAGTTTATAGGGAAAGACATTTTTGTCATCAGCGAGTCGGGGATACATCTGCAGGAACATATAAATGGGTTAAAAGAAGCAGGGTTTTCGGGTGTATTGATTGGAGAATCTTTGCTAAAACAAGATAATCCAGGTAAGGCATTAAACGCTTTAATGTCGTGTGTTATGACGAATTAAACAAAAACAGGAGAAGAATATGAGTTCACAAATAAAAATCAAAATATGTGGGATAACGAATGAGGAGGATTACCTCAGCGCGATATCATTGGGTGCAGATTATGTTGGCTTTGTGTTTTATAAGGGGTCTCCGCGTTATGTTTCTTTGGAGAGGGTAATGGAAATAACGGAGCATATTGGGCCATGTAGGGGTGGATGTTCGATTGGGGGTGTTCGGGGGTGCACGGCACCGAGGTGTCATAAACGGGTGGGTGTGTTTGTTAATGAATCGATTGAACGGGTTCGAGAAATCTATAACCGTGCATCCCTGGATATTGTTCAATTGCATGGGGATGAATCGGTTGAGTATATAAGGGAACTTGGATTAAGATGCTGGAAAGTATTTCGTATCAGAGATATGAAGTCTTTTACCTCAATAAAGAACTATTTTCATGGAATTGATGGTAAAGAGGACTGTGGGCTTATTTCAACTTATTTACTGGATACCTATTTGGATGGTAATCCTTCTTTGTATGGAGGAACAGGGAAACCTTTTGATTATGGATTAATTGAAATGGCCTTTGAAAATGATTTGTTTGAAGATAAGCGGCTTATTATTTCGGGTGGAATTTCAAGTGAAAATCTTGAAAGGGTTATGGGGGGGAAGTATGAGATTTTTGGAGTGGATGTAAATTCTTCAATCGAACAATACCCGGGCAAAAAGGATGGGGAGAAAATGGAAAAACTCTTTCATGTTTTTAATTCATTAAGAGGTTTGGCATCATGATGGGACAATATAAAAGTATAGATCGTGAAAATAGGGGTAGTGATTTTTCGGAAGTGATGGAAGATTATGTGAAGAACAGGCATTTTGGAGAGTATGGGGGAAGGTATGTGCCTGAGATGCTTGTTCCTGCTCTTGAAGAATTGGAAAATTGCTATTTTTCAATAAAAGATAATGAGTGGTTCAAAAAGGAGTTATGGGATTTAATGAAGAATTATTCGGGACGTCCTACACCGCTTTATTTTGCTAAGAATTTAACGGCAGAATGTGGGGGGTGTAAGATTTATTTGAAGCAAGAAGGTTTAAACCACACAGGAGCACATAAGATAAACAATGTTTTGGGGCAAGCGCTGCTTGCACAAAAGATGGGGAAAAAGGTTCTAATAGCAGAAACGGGAGCGGGTCAACATGGTGTGGCGACTGCTTCGGTTGCTGCGAAGATGGGGTTTAAATGCAAAATATTTATGGGGGAGAAGGATATACGTCGCCAATATCCGAATGTGTATGGAATGAAATTACTGGGAGCAGAGGTAATTCCTGTTACTGGAGGGACTGGGACTTTAAAAGATGGGGTAACGGCTGCATTGAAATACTGGACAGAACACCTTGAAGATACGCATTATCTATTGGGATCTGCTTTGGGTCCATACCCTTATCCGTTGATTGTGAGGGATTTTCAATCGGTTATTGGACGAGAGGTGAAGGAACAGATAATGGAAATGGAAAAGAGATTACCGGATATACTGGTAGCATGTGTGGGGGGTGGTTCGAATTCGATAGGACTCTTTTATCCATTTTTAAAAGAAAAACAAATTGGTATGTTTGGAGTGGAGGCTGGAGGAATAGGGGCAAAAGGGGGACAAAATGCGGTCCGTCTGGGGGATAATTCATGTAAGGGGATTATCCATGGATACAAATCCTATTTTTTACAAGATGAAATGGGCCAGGTGTTACAGACTCATTCGATTAGTGCTGGATTGGATTATGCGGGTATAGGTCCTGAATTGGCATTTCTTCATGATTGTGGACGTATCGTTTTCGATAGCGTTACGGATAGTGAAGCATTGGAGGGATTTAAAAAATTATGTGAATTGGAGGGAATAATCCCTGCGCTAGAATCTTCTCATGGAGTGGCTTATGGGATGAAAATTTCTAAAGAGTGCAGAGGGGATGAAATAATGGTAATAAACTTATCGGGAAGGGGAGATAAAGACTTATTTATTACAGCGAAAGCACTGGATAAGGAAAACTGGTTTAAATTCTTACGAGAAGAGGTATATAATGATTAATAAATTGGATAAACTATTTTTGGATAAGACTTCCATGAAATTGATGACGCATGTGGTTGCGGGTTACCCGGATATGGAAACGACTGAATTAATGGTTTTATTAATGGAGGAATCGGGTGTGGATATGGTAGAAATTCAGATTCCTTTTTCTGATCCGATAGCAGATGGTGTAACGATTGCTGGGGCGAATCAAATGGCATTGGAAAACGGAGCGACTCCGGCAGGGTGCTTAAAATTGATTGAAAAATTGGCTTCTAAAGTGAAAATTCCATTATTGGTTATGACATATGGAAATATACTATATCATTGGGGAGTGGAAGAATTTATCAAAAAGAGTGTGGGCTGTGGTGTAAGTGGGTTAATCGTACCGGATTTACCTTTTGATTGGGATCAAGGGTATTATGAAATAGCGGAAAAATATTCATGTGATGCAATCAGAGTGGTTTCACCGGGGATTTCTTCAAACCGGCTGGATTCATTATTAAAAGAAGCAAGGGGCTTTGTCTATACGACACTTCGAGTGGGTGTAACAGGGGCAAGATCGGGAGTGGATGAAAGGGGATTGAAGTTTCTTGGAATGTTAAAGGAGCGAACGGAATTGCCAATTGCGGCAGGATTTGGAATTTCTTCGCGGGAGATGCTGGATGGATTAAGAGGTTTGGCTGATAAGGGGGTTATTGGGAGTCA
>JAKAGC010000279.1 GCA_021817755.1 Acidobacteriota bacterium
TAATGTTCAAATCACTCGCGATCCCATGCCGGAACTTATATGTGATGAAGCCCAGGTAATTCGCCTTTTTCAAAATTTAATATCGAATGCGATCAAATTTTGCGATAAAAAATCCCCTGAAATACACCTGGCGGCCCAGAAACAAGACCGTCAGGATGAATGGAAATTTCTTGTGAAAGATAATGGAATTGGGATTGAATCAGAACATAAAGATAATATCTTTAAAATTTTTCACAGGCTACACAGCCGGGATAAATTTCCGGGAACAGGTATCGGGCTGGCTATTTGCCAGAAAATAGTGGAACGGCATGGAGGAAAAATTTGGGTAGAATCGACGGTTGGAGAAGGATCCTCGTTTTATTTTACTATACATAGAATGGATATGGACACTGATGGAGAAGCCAATGAATAAAAAGAAGGATGAAAATCTTCAGATCCTCCTGGTTGAAGATAACCCGGATGATGTATTACTAACCCGCGTTGCGTTCGAAGACAGCCGGTTCGATCATCAATTACATGTAGTGGAAAACGGGGAAGAAGCAATAAAATTTTTAAAGAAAAAAGGTCAATATAAGAATCACCCGCGCCCCCATTTAATTCTTCTGGATTTGAACCTTCCACGGGTATCGGGTATCGAAGTTTTAGAACAATTAAAACAGGATAATCATTTAAGTGTTATACCGATTGTTGTATTAACTACTTCTACATATGAAGAAGATGTGTTAAAATGTTATAAACATCATGCCAATTGTTTTATAACCAAACCGGTTGATCTGGATAGTTTTATGTCGGTGGTAAAACTGATCGAGCATTTTTGGTTCGATGTGGTAACATTACCGCCTTATGAATAGCGAAACTCACCATGTGTGAAAAAGGGTATCGAAATATAAGGAGTTTTGATGAAGCGAATATCGAAAGAAGATAAATTAATTTCCATCGATATCCTCCTGGTTGAAGACAGCCCGGATGATGCGGTTTTTATCCAGGAAATGCTTTCTGAAATGATTTTAACCGTAAGCAATGTGAGGTGGGTGGAAAGTCTTTCCGATGGAATTGCCTGGTTAAATCGTAAACATATCGATCTTGTACTATTGGATCTCAATCTACCGGATAGCCGTGGGATGGAAACCATTTTAAAATTTAAGGCACAATCCTCCCGTACACCATTTATCGTTTTAACGGCATTGGGCCATGAAGAAATGGGTAGAAAAGCCATACAAGAAGGCGCCCAGGACTACCTGTGTAAGACTGAAATCAACTCCAATATGCTTGAAAATGCTCTTCGTTTTTCATTGGAAAGGCATCAACTTTTGGTTCAACTGGATAATAAAAAGAAACAACTGGAAGAAAATCACCGTAGGTTACTACATATAATAGAAAAAAATGCAGACGGAATAATAATCATCGATCCGAACGGATTATTGAAATTCTTGAACCCGGCTGCGGAGAATTTAATTCAGCACTCCGGCAATCCTTCTGAGAAAAATAACGATTTATTGGCTCGTTTAGCTAATATCCTTCACTCTTACCAAGCCATTACAGGGAATAGCTGGGAATTAAATTTAGCAGCAGAAAATGAAAAACCATTTGTTCTCGAGGTAAGGATGAAGGCGATCGATTGGGATGGAGAAACCGCTTATCTGGCTACCTTAAGGGATATTTCGGAACGCAAACAATTGGAGAGATCCCTTCTTGTTGAGAAAGAACGCCTCGATATTACTCTTCGCTCGATCGCGGACGGGGTAATTACAACGGATACGGAAGGGAGAATTATTTCTATTAATCCATCTGCTATCCACATGATCGGCCTGCAAGACAAGCAAAATATTTCTGGAAAAACGATCCGGCATGTTATTGGGAATTCAAAATGGGAAAGCCAATTAAAATCAAAATGCTCGTTCTATGATACATGTACAATTATTGTGAATGGGAATGAAATGATTATGGAATATGCCTGTTCCCCGATAATCGACAGTGAAAAACGAATAACCGGTTATGCATTTATTATGAGAGATATAACCCTCCGAAAGAAAATGGCAGAAGAGATGATTAAAATTCAAAAACTTGAATCTCTTGGCATTGTCGCCGGTAGGCTCGCTCATGAATATGATAATGTTTTAACGGTTATTCTCGGGAATATCTCCATAACTAAAAAACAGGTGGGAGAAGACGACGAAGCCATGAAATTGCTTGAAAAAGCAGAACAAAGTGCTTTGAAAGCAAGGGCATTAACAGATCAGCTTCATACTTTCTCCAGGAGTGGGGACTTCCTTCATAAAAATGGATCAATTATCAAACTTATTTATGAAGTAGTCGATGAGCTGCTGGGTTCAACCAAAGAACATTATAACATTCAGTGGCAGATCGGAGATGATTTGTGGCCGGTGGAATTCGACCGGAACCAGGTTTATACTGCTTTTTGGAATGTTGTAAAAAATGCGGGAGAATCAATGCCCCAGGGTGGGGATGTATTGATTACTCTTGAAAATATAATAATTGATGAAAAAGATGCGATTCCTCTCAAATCAGGCAATTATGTTAAAATATCTGTCACCGATAAAGGAGAAGGAATGCCGAAAGAAACACGGGCAAAAATTTTCGATCCCTTTTTTACTACAAAAGAAAATAGCCCGGGTATGGGATTGGCAACCACATTTTCAATCATTCGAAAACATGAAGGAACGATAGAGGTAAGTTCAGAAGAAGGGACAGGAACAACTATTTCGATTTTTTTACCGGCATCTTCTCTATCCAGAAAAAAATCGAAGCATCCCCAAGTGAGTGAAAAATGAAAAACAAAACTAAACTACTCAGCCTGGAAGACGATCAAGAAGATATAATTCTTTTAAAAGAGATGATCGCGGATGAGAATTCGACAGATCCGGATAATCAAGAATTTGAAGCCATATTCTTAACCAGTTTAAAAGAGGGGATCGATTTTATCCTTGAAAACAAGGTAGATGTAATTTTACTGGATTTATCTCTTCCGGACAGCTTCCGCTTAGATACGCTTAAAAATCTTACGAGGAACGGGACTTCAGGGGATATCCCCGTTATTGTATTGACTGCATTGGATGATAAAGAAACTGGAATCGAAGCAGTAAAAATGGGCGCCCAGGAATACCTGGTAAAAGGTCAGATTACTCCCGACCTTCTATTCAAAGCCATTCGATATGCAATCGAACGTCACCTGCTGAAAAGCCGGTTAAAAAATGAAACAATTGTATTAAAACAAAGTGAAGACCACTTAATTAAAATAATTACCAGCGATCCGGATGGAGTTGTAATCCTGGATACGCTTCATATTGTCCGTTTTATAAATCCTGCTGCTGAAAAATTGCTGGACAGAACCCGTAAGTATTACCTGGGAAAACCATTCGAATATTCTTTTCCAAGGAACGAGTTTGTTAGTTCCGAGATTGAAATTACCCGTAAAAAGGAAACTGTTATACTTGAAGTACGATCTGTTTCTATCGATTTCCAGGGAGATAGAGCATGGTTGATTTCGCTTCGTGATATCAGTTTAAAGAAAAGACTTCTAAATGCATTTTCCGAGGAAAAAGAACGGCTCGATATTACGTTGCGTTCCATTGGCGACGGCGTAATCGCAGCGGATGAATTCGGGAATATCTCTATTATTAATAATGTTGCAATGGAAATTATCGGACTTCCGGGGGAAGCTATAGTAGGAAAACCATTAGACGATGTTCTTATTTTAAAGAATAAATCCACTGGACATCTGTTAAAAAATCCTTCTGCAAAAATTATGAAAACAGGGAAATTAATCGATAGCATCGGTTTAATCGATTGGGTACTTGTTTCCGGTAGTGGCGAAGAAATACCGGTAGAGTTCTCAGGAGCCCCGGTTCGAAAACAAAAAGAAGTGATGGGAGTGGTATGGGTAATTTGCGATGTTTCTGAAAAAAAAGAACTGGAAGAAGAGGCAATTAGAGGACAAAACCTGGAAGCATTGGGTGTTTTAGCTGGAGGAATCGCTCACGAATACAATAATATTCTAACTTCTACTCTGGGTTATATTTCCCTAGCAAAAAATACTCTAAAAAGCGATCTGCGGATTGTGGGAAGATTAAAAAAAGTAGAACAAGCCGCTTTACGTGCTAAGGAAATTTCTTCCCGCCTCCTTACTTTCTCGAAAGGAGGAGAACCAAGAAAAAAAACCGAATCGATTATTCCGACTCTTAAAGCTGCAAGTCTTATAATAACTCGGTTTCCAGGAGTAAAAATTCTTTGGGAAATTGAAGATGCTACCTGGCGTGCCAATTTCGATCCGGAACAAGTCGAATTGGCAGTAAAGAATATTTTAAAGAATTCTATCGAAGCAATGCCTGAAGGAGGAGAAATCCTGGTAAAAGTAGAAAACCTTCGGGTTCCTGAAATAAAATTTTCAAATATAAGACGGGGTAATTATATCAAGATTTCCATTTCCGACCAGGGAACAGGAGTACCATGCGATTTTGTAAAAAAAGTTTTCGCACCTTATTTTTCAACAAAACAGAATGCAGAAGGAATGGGACTCACTACCGCTTATTCGATTATCCGAAAACATGGTGGGTGGATTCGTATGAAATCCCGGGGAGTCGCTGGAGAGGGAAGTGTCGTAACAATTCTTCTACCGATAGCCTCTGTCGGTAATGATATGGATGAATCAAAATCCGATATTCCAAAATTCGGGGCAATAAATCCCATTAAAGGGAAAGTTCTGGTTATGGATGATGAACCATTTATTCGTGAGGTTGCTTCGGAATTGTTGGAGACTCTATGCTATGAAGCGGTTGTCGCAGAATCCGGAGAAGAAGCATTAATTATCTATAGAGAAGCACTTAAAACCAATAATCTATTTTTCGCTGTTATATTGGACCTGGTTATCCCTTCCGGAATGGGAGGAAAAGAATGCATTCGAAAACTATTGGAATTAGATCCGAATGTGAATGCCATTGTTTCAAGCGGTTATTCAAATGATCCGGTAATGGCGAATTATAAAGATTATGGATTTAAAGGAGTTCTGCCCAAACCTTATCAACTCGATGACCTGGATTCAACGCTTGAAAATTTAAAATAAATACTCTCGTTGTATGCGTTCCCATTCCATCTTAAACCATGGGGTATAATGTTCAGGATTATTGGCGATATCCTTCGTCAAATCATAAATATTCACATACTTCCAATTAGCAATTTCATCCGGATTGGCTGAAATCGGAGCATCTGATACACCTCGATATACACTGCATAATTCATTCTCAGATCCGATTTCATTTCCGTTTTTTTTATAAGTAGCGGAGTATTGAAATTTAAAAAGAAAAGTAAGGGGTGTATCGATGTTTATCTCTTCTTTAAGTCTTCGATGTGCGGCATCAAGATCCTCTTCTCCTTCCCTGGGATGGCTGCATACGCTATTAGACCAGTATAAAGGCCATAATGGTTTTAAGGAACTTCTTTCTTGTATAAGCAATTCTCCTTTTGAATTAAAGATAAAAATTGAGAAAGCGCGATGTAATATCCCCTTCCCTTTATGACATTCTGCTTTGGTTTCATACCCTATAATATTATCCAGAGGATCTAAAATTATCAATCGTTCACTCGATATGGGATTCGGTAAATTCATCACATTGTCTCCAATATAATCCTTTTTAATCGAAAAAGCCACTTATTTTCAACTCCTTTTTTACTTGGAAATAAATCGTTTGAAATTAAAAAGTGAAATAGTAATAATAACAACCGCAATTGCTCCAAGAGCCAATAACTCATTATAAAAATATTCAAATCCGTTCCCTTTGAGAAATATTTCACGGATTATTTTTATCAGGTATGCAAGCGGATTGATTTTAACCAGGAACTGCAACACAGATGGAACATTCTGTGTGGGAGTAAATAGCCCGGAAAGTAAAATAAAATTAATCATTGAAAACCAGGCGAAGAAAAGAGCCTGCTGCTGCGTATTTGCTACAGTCGAAATAAATAGCGCATAGGAAAGTATGGCAGGCAGG
>JAKAGC010000280.1 GCA_021817755.1 Acidobacteriota bacterium
TTAATTCAAGATGGCCTTTAAAACGGGAAAAAGCTTTTAATAAAGTTTCGGAAGGTTTCTGTAATGCTGAAAGAGACAATCTGGCAAATTCGAGATGATTAAATACTGTTTCGGCTCTTCTTATCTCTTCTTGGGGGATATCAATTCTCTCAACACTATCCATATGGAGCGTTCCACGGTAACCTGCGAGTTTTCCAAGGATTGTAATGGAAATGGTTGCAATCCCATTCAGCATGAGTTTTATGCCGGAGAATTGAGCGATTACCTTTGCAGTGTCGGGAGAAATCGAATTAACACAATTTAAAAATAACTTTTCACCTTTGTATTTAACGAGTTCAGCAGCAACTTCAGGTTGTAGTTCGGAAATACCTAAGGAAAGCAATTGCATACGTTTTTCATGAGATATAAGAGCCCTGGCAGCATCTGCACTGAGTGTTCTCAACTGATGAATATTGGAGAGATTACCGTCCTTGATGATCTCTTGCCAGATCATTTGGTCAGTAATATCTTTATTAAAAAATTTTCGTAGTCGTTTACTGGCTTGAAGAATCATCCTTCTTATCCTTCACAATTATCACCGGATAAGTACTATCACTAGAAGTATCAATCCCAATCCACAACTAATTGCACCTATGGTAATCGCAAGTTTTCTAAATTTACGTTCTTTCTCAGATATGGCGGGTTCTTCTTCATTCTTTTTTTCAAGAGCGTAACCGATAGCGACACCGATGGCGATCCCAATTCCTGCTCCTAATGCTACACCGATTGCAATATTCTGAATAGCAATACCGAGTACTATACCTACTGGCATACCAATACCGAAACCGATACCGACGCCGATCCCCATCATAGTTCCTTTGGGATGCCGCTCCTCTCCTTGATTACTTTTTGTTCTTATTAAAAGAACAATGGTGATGGCGACCATAAGAATTAATAAAATAAGACCGATAATCAATAAATCCATACGAAAACTCCTTAAAAAAATATTTAATTAATGCATCGAATGAAGTGCTATCCTATTTCCTTCGGTATCAATAAAAAGGGCCATATACCCATGTTCAGGGGAAATAAGTTTTTTGGGCATAAGAATTTTTCCCCCGGCAGATTCTATCCTGTTTAATACATGAGATAAATCGGGATTAGAATCTAGATAAATTAAAACTCCTTCTGAGGACGGGGTGTAATGGGGATTACTACATATGGCACCACCACCGGTTTCCTGGTGAGGAAAAAGCGCCATTTTTAAATCTCCTAAATCCAACACCTGTAATTCTATATTTAGCACTTTTTCATAAAAAACCTTTGAACGGTCAAAATCTGTTGCCGGGATTTCAAACCAGGCTATCCAATTTTTATTCATAAAAACCTCCACTCATATCTGATACCATAAATGGAAAAAATTTGCAACAAAATTCGGAGAAGGCCAAAATGGAAAGTTGATTACTTGATTATTATAGAATGAAGTTCCCATTCTTCTGCATTTTCATTCTCCAGGAGGTAGTAAAAATTGTTATTATCTATACCGTAGAAACGGTTTTCTCTACCGAGCATTGAAGTGGTAACCATACTTTTTTTTACTACTGGTAAAAAATACTCACCGAGGGTATTACCTTTTAAATCGAGTACTATGTATTGTTCCAGGTTGTCTTTATGTTGATAGGTTGATATATATATTTTATTATTGGCGATAATCATATCCTGTATGAGTGGGAAAAACTCGGGAAAAATAAAATTGGATCTTTCTTCGAGTTCTTTCCAACTTCCCATTTTTTTTGATGTGGCCTGGAAAAAATAATCTTCTTTTAATCTTTCCATGAGAAGTTGTTTATCGCTTTTTTCAAAAGGGATGGGTTTGTAATTCTTTTTGAAGGTGGCTTCTTTTTTTCCAGTAGAATCAAAAACATGTATCATAAAACCTTTTGTGCTATCTTCAACATATATTTTATTATTGTTAATTGCATAATGAACAATATCGGGGATCAGGTAAACACAATCGAGCCTGAAATCCATATGCTGTTGGAATATAGTTTTAATGATATTAAATTGCGAATCCATGAGCAAAATTTCTATTACTCGCCTATTTTTTTGAATTTGCATTCGTAATGAAACGATATTGCTTCCTAAAGGAGCAGAATTGATTAACCACTCTTTTTTCTTTACTTCATGGTCGACTTTAAAATCTTTTGAATAGAAAATCAATTTGTTTTGACCTTCTGCGAGAAATCCGTTTTCAGTAGGACGAATAGTATTGGGAAGAATTGGATTAATGGTGAGTTCTCCGGGACCTTCACCGGTTTGACCGAATTGGGTGATATATGAAAAATCGGATAACGAATAAACAAAAAAAGTAGATCTTTCGGTAATTAATATTTTTCCAAAGGCGATTTGCATTCCTTCGGGGCGGCTTACCTGGGATAAAACTGTGGTTAACTTTCCCTGGATAGGCGTGACCAGCAAGAATGCACTAAGAATAATTAATGCAAACCTCAATATTTTACCCTCTATTCACTTTTGTAAAGAGATAATTTTATCAAATAAAATCAATAAATGAAAGTACTTTTTTTACTTTGAATTCAAATAGGCATCATAAGCAATTCTTGAAAAAATAATTTGGGGGAGCAATTAATTTCCCCGGGATTTGATGCGTGATTTTAAAGTGGAGGATCGAGATTTTGTAGTATTTACATTCCCCTGTAATTGCGATACGATTGCTTCTAAATCGGAGATGATCTTTTGAATATCGCCGGGGGTTAGATTACTGGCGTTGAGAATTTCCTTAGTATCCTGGATTATTGCATCGGCTTCTGCTTTAGAGATACCTGCACTGTTAAGAACGGCATAAACGTCGTTCATCAATTGTTTTTGTTCAGATGGAGTCAATTTTTGATCAGCCCATACATTGGCGAGATCCGTGGCAAGTTTTTCAATGGATTGTTGAGATGGTTTGGTTGCTCCATCGACAGCAGATAAAAGGTCTTCTTGTAAATTTTTAATCTGTTGTTGAGTAACATCGGATTTGTTTTTTATCTGGTTCAAATCGTTTTGTAATTGATCTATATTGGATTGTTGAGCAGGACTTATTTTACTTTTTAACTTGGATCCGACTTGGCCTTGTTGATCTGTTCGTTGAGAATCGGAAGTTGTATTCGTTTCAGTGGTTTTGGTTTTATTATCTGTGCCGAGTCTTTTTTTCCATTCTCTTTCGGCACTTAAAACACTTGAAGTAATGATTGCTACAACTATTAGAAAAACCATCCATTTCTTCATGAAAATACCTCCTCTTCACATACAATTCGTTTCTACTCTAAATAAAAAACAATTTCAAATCGTTTATAGTATTAAATTTCCGGGGTCCCACATATAGAGTCCCAGGTTGATTCTTCCTGTTGAGTCGAATTGGATTCCTTCATTTTCGAGCATTCGCTTTTGTTCTTCAAAACCTTCACCAGGTTCAAGAGCAATTTCACCGCGTCTATTGATTACTCGATGCCAAGGAAGACCATCTTTATGGGAGGAAGAATGCAATACCCACGCAACCTGCCTCGATGCCCGATGATTTCCGACAAGGGAGGCGATTTGACCATAAGTAGCGACTTTCCCGAATGGAATATGCTTTATCGTACTCTTAATGCGAGTAGAAAAAAAATGATCCTTCGGTCTTCGAGTCATATTTTTACCTCAACGGTTTTTATTTCCATCTCCATTATATCAAAACCAAAATTTTTTTTGCAATTATTTTATTATAGAAATTTTTTATTTTTTTATTTTACTATACTATGGAAAACGTTATAAAATCAACAAATTCGGGGAACGAGCTCACCTGTGGGAGGCATAATGATTCGTTCGCTCTGTGCAGTAGTTTTTAGAAAAACGAGCCCTTGATTTTTTTCTGTAACTTTTCCGATAATTCGTGCCCCTTTACCGAGTGGATGGGTATCCATTATTTCGAGTAACTTCTGAGCGTCTTTTTCGGCTGCGATAATGATAACTTTGCCTTCATTAGCGAGGTGTAAGACATCGAAACCGAGAATCTCACAGACTCCAGCGACTTCGGGGGTTACGGGAAGAGCTTCTTCATGGATTTGAATCCCGAAATCCCTATTGATAGTAATCTCAGATAATACCTGTGCAATTCCGCCGCGTGTGGGGTCTCTCATAAATTTTATATCGAGGCCCTGAAATTGTTTAATCAAAGGCCAAAGAGGAGCAACATCGCTGTATACTTCCGTTTTCAATCCGAATTCATCACGTGCGGTGAGTACGGCAATCTGGTGTAAACCGATGGGACCATTTATTAGTACGACGTCTCCAGGTTTGATCTGTTCGACTGAGGGAGGGGGAGAGAATACAATCTCCCCTATTCCTGAGGTATTAATATAAATATTATCGCATTTGCCACGTTCAACGACTTTGGTATCACCTGTGACAATGCGTACACCGCTTTTATCGGCAGCTTTTTTCATGGAATCGAGAATCTTCTCTAGTACATCAGCATCGAAGCCTTCTTCAATGATGAACCCTACAGACATATAAAGTGGCCGTGCACCCATAACAGAGATATCATTGACGGTTCCACTAACAGCGAGTTCACCGATATCTCCACCGGGGAAGAATAAGGGGTTGACGACAAACGAATCTGTTGTAAATACCCATTTATCAAGTACTGCCGAATCATCCATGCGAGAGAGTATGGGATCGTTAAAATATTTATGAATCTTTTTTTGAATGAGTTCCGACGTTTTCTGGCCGCCGCCGCCATGTGCTAATAATATTTTTTCCATGTTATTTCCTTTTGTCTTCGACGACCAGTGGATGGTTTTGAAAAACCTGCCCCTGAACGGCATCAAAACTTTTCATATGCTAACCTTTACGATAATAATTTTTAGAAATTTCAGTTAAAACTTTGGGCAAAAATTGTTCTGAGTTTTTTTAGAACGAAATTATGTATTACTAAAAATTGATGTAGTGGTATGGAGAGGGTTTTATCAAAATGAATTTTGGGGTTATCCATACCTGTACCACGCACTGCAACTACCTTCGGATGAAACCATACAGGGTCCGACAGGGGATTCGGGTTTGCAACGTTTCCCAAAAAGAGGGCATTGAGGGGGATCAATCAAACCGCGCAAAACATCACCGCATTTACAAGCGGTTATCTGTTCTCTTTGGGGTGTTTCTATTTGAATACGATTCCGCACATCCAAAGCACTATATTCTGGGCGGAGTTTTAATCCACTTTTGGGGATTACACCTATACCACGCCATTCTGCATCTACTTCCTCGAATACCTGGGCGATTGAAGCGATTGATTTGGGATTTCCTTCATCTCGAACAACACGTTTATAATTATTTTCAATAATGGTTCGTTTATCGCTAATCATTTGGAGGAGTTGAATAATGGAAGACACAAGATCAACGGGTTCAAATCCGGCGATTACACCTGGTATATGAAGCTCTTCAAGAAATTGGTAACCGTTCCTACCGAGTATGGTACTGACATGACCGGGGAGTAAGAAGCCGTTCAAATTTGAATCGTCGCGTACTAATGCTGTCATAGCTGGGGGGATTACACGGTTGGCGGTTAAAATGGAGAAATTGGAAATATTCTGCTTTTTAGCCTGCATTACGGTGATGGCAATACCGGGGGTTGTGGTTTCAAAACCTACAGAGAGGAACACAACATTTTTTTGGGAATCGCTGGCATATTGGAGAGCATCCAAGGGAGAATAAATAATTTTAATATCACAACCGGAAGCGCGTTCTTTTTCGAGTGAGGATTGAGTTCCTGGCACGCGTATCATATCGCCGAAAGTTGCAATTGTATAACCTTGCCGTGCGAGGAATACGGCTTCATCGATATAAGAATCGGGGGTAACACAAACAGGGCATCCGGGACCTGATACGAGTTTCACACCGTGAGGGAGCATTCGTTGAACACCCATTCGATGGATAGCTACGGTATGGGTTCCACATACCTCCATAATTTTTACGGGGTGAGAAAC